>NZ_JAKOGN010000020.1:0-5357 GCF_022240605.1 Streptococcus sp. DFI.7.26
TCAGATGTCCTCTGAACAACAGGAACGAATGGCAGTTCAATATGCTGAGCGTAGTCTTTTATTTACTGTAAAAAGTCTCTTAAAGATTCTAGAATGGTCTAGACGTCAGGCTTTAGCACAGGATTCCGCCTATAAGGTAGGAGTGCAGAAATTAGAAGAATTGCTACAATCTCCTTATTCGATTGATACGATTAATCTGAAAAAAGATTTTTTAGACAAACCAATTGATATAGAGAAGTTTAAAGCTTTTTTAGAAAAAGAAGAGATTCCTTTAGCCATCGCTTGGCAAGGGGATTCTCTGCATTTCTACACGAAAGACCGTTCGATTCTGGATAATCATTTAGACCATCTTTTAGAAAAAATGGTTAATGATCCGGAGAAATTAGCTGATTTTACCATGGATAAGTCATTAGATGATGCTATTGATGAAGCTAAATCCCAAATTACCTTTAGACAAGAAGGAGCCGTCAAACAGAAAGAGATGGTGAGATGATGTACAGTGGAAAGAAATTCCTACTATTCTCACTGTTAGGTATCTTACTAGGCTATCTTTTTCATCGTTTGACGCTTTTGTATGATTCCTATACTGGAAATATCTTAGATAAATGGACTCATCTCCTGATGGAAGGTCAAGATGAAGTTCTTCAGTCGCCATGGAATGTTTCTTTTACTGGAAAATCAAGTGCTTTTTTTCTACTAGGTTTTGTGATGATGTTACTAGTTTATCTCTATCTAGAGACTGGTAAAAAACAATACCGAGAAGGGGTAGAATACGGGAGCGCCCGTTTTGGAACTCTAAAAGAAAAGAAGCTCTTTTACGGTAAAGAATTTTCTCATGATACGATCTTAGCACAAGATGTTCGTCTGACATTATTAGATAAAAAACCACCCCAATATGATAGAAATAAGAATATTGCGGTGATAGGAGGTTCAGGAAGTGGGAAGACTTTTCGCTTTGTGAAACCCAATCTAATTCAGATGAATAGTTCTAATATTGTGGTGGATCCTAAAGATCACTTGGCCGAGAAAACAGGCAAACTCTTTTTAGAACATGGCTACCAAGTAAAGGTGCTAGATTTAGTCAATATGAATAACTCAGATGGCTTTAATCCTTTTCGCTATATAGAAACAGAAAACGATTTGAATCGCATGCTGACGGTTTATTTTAATAACACCAAAGGCTCTGGCTCCCGTAGTGATCCATTTTGGGATGAGGCTTCTATGACTTTAGTCCGTGCTTTGGCCTCCTACTTGGTAGATTTCTATAATCCACCTAAAACAAGAGAACAGCTCATAAAAGAAAGTCGTTTAAGTCAAAAGGAATACCAAAACTTGTTGAAAGGTCAAAAAAAAGAAGTGGAAGAGCGAAAAAAACGAGGACGTTATCCAAGTTTTGCTGAAATCTCAAAACTCATTAAACACTTATCCAAGGGTGAAAATCAAGAAAAAAGTGTCTTAGAAATTCTATTTGAAAATTATGCTAAAAAGTATGGAACTGAAAATTTTACCATACGAAATTGGGCTGATTTCCAAAATTATAAGGATAAGACTCTGGATTCTGTCATAGCTGTAACCACTGCTAAATTTGCCCTCTTCAATATTCAAAGTGTCATGGATTTGACCAAAAGAGATACCCTTGATATGAAGACATGGGGCAAGGAAAAATCAATGGTTTACTTAGTTATCCCAGATAATGATAGTACCTTTCGCTTTCTTTCAGCCCTCTTTTTTTCAACCGTATTTCAAACCTTAACAAGACAAGCAGATATTGATTTTAAGGGACAATTACCTCTTCATGTGAGAGTCTACTTAGATGAGTTCGCAAATATCGGAGAAATCCCAGATTTTGCTGAACAAACCTCAACAGTTCGTTCTCGTAATATGAGTCTCGTTCCCATTCTTCAAAATATTGCCCAACTTCAAGGGCTCTATAAAGAAAAAGAAGCTTGGAAAACCATTTTGGGGAACTGTGATAGCTTAGTCTACTTAGGTGGTAATGATGAAGATACATTTAAATTTATGAGTGGATTACTCGGTAAACAAACCATTGATGTTCGAAATACTAGTCGTTCCTTTGGCCAGACAGGTTCAGGTTCCCTTTCTCATCAAAAGATTGCTCGTGATTTAATGACACCCGATGAAGTCGGAAATATGAAACGGCATGAATGCCTGGTTCGAATTGCCAATATGCCTGTCTTTAAAAGCAAAAAATACAATTCAACCAAGCATCCAAACTGGAAGTACCTAGCCAATCAAGAAACCGATGAACGGTGGTGGAACTATCAAATCAATCCTTTGAATCAAAGACAAGAAAATCATCTTGAAGGCCTTAGAATTCGTGATTTAACTTTTGAATCTAGTTTAAAATAAAAATAGAAAAGAGGAAATAGATGATTACGCATTTTAAAGGTTTTGTTTATGGAGTAGACGCAAGTGCTATGTTTGCACAAGCTATGTCTTTGTTACAGAAGGGATTGATTGCGGTTGGTGCCTTTCTCGTTGTTGTGGGGATTGTCAACCTTGCAACCAACATTAAAGATGGTGGACCAGGTGTTCGGAATGCCATTCTTGAAATTGTCGGTGGTGTTATGGTAGGGGCTGCTGGAGCCTTTGTAACTCAAATTTCAATTTAGGAGGATAAACAATGACATGAATCTAAGTTTAGTCTCACCCTTTGTTTACCTTGCATCTGAAAAAATATCAGCTGAAAATTTATTTGAAGGATTTAATGTGGATTTACAATCTACGGTAGATCTGATTAAATCCCTATCTAGCTACAATCCAACAGTTTGGACTTACATGTCTAGTATTACTAAAAGTGTCATGCAGCCTCTTGGAGTTGCGATTTTATCAGTTGTTCTCATCTTAGAATTTTCGAAGATGGCAAAGAAAATTGCTAACTCTGGTGGAGCGATGACCTTTGAAGCCTTAGCGCCAATGCTGATTAGTTATATTATGGTCGCAGTTGTAATTACCAACACTACCGTCATTGTAGAAGCCATCATCGGGATTGCGAGTCATGCCATTGAACAAGTGGCCTCGATTGTGGCTCACGGTGGGGCAAAGTATGATACACTCTCTGGATTAAAAGGGTCAGGATTTATTGGCCGGATGATTGTGGGCTTTTTCGCCCTCCTCATTTGGCTTGTTCGGATAGTAAGTGCAGCCATGGTTAATCTTTTGGTATCTATTCGATTTATTCAACTCTACCTTATGATCCCATTTGCCCCTCTTACGTTTCCAACATTTTTAAGTGATGAATGGAAGTCTATTGGTATAGGCTATTTAAAAAATATTATGGTCTATGCGGTACAAGGGGTTCTTATTTTTCTGATTGTTTCTCTTGTTCCTTTGTTTGAATCTGCTGGTAAAATAGCTGTTTCAAATGGTGCAGGAGTCCTGCAATCACTTGCGATTATGTTTGGTAGTTTGGTACAAGCTATCTTACTGATTATTGCCCTCGTTGGTTCTCAACGTACTGCTCGCTCAATCTTAGGTATGTAATTAGATAAAGGCTAGGAAGTGGTTGCTTCTTAGCCTTTTTAGAAAGGAAAGTCATGAATACACGTGTTTTTAAAGACATCTCAAAATACCAACACAGGGCTTGGTTAGGTTTCACCACAAGACAAATCATCTTTGTTTTACCAGCCTTTATTGTCACAATTATTGTTTTGGGCTTGAATCTCTTTTTCTGGCAATTTGGAGATTGGTTTGTTTACGGTTTTGTGTTTGCTTTTACCATCCCCCTCTTGCTTTTTGGAGTCTATAAACCCAATGATTTATATTTTGAACATTATTTGAAATACCGTCTTCATTTTGAACTAACGATACCCCTACGCACAATTTCAGGAAAGAAAGGACTTGAACATGAAAAGAAAATCAAATACATTAAAGAAACAAAAAACTTCAACGACTAATAAAAAGGAAGAAGTTAAAGATAAAAAAGAGGAAGTGTTACCATCAACGGCTAATACTCTTTCCTATCAAGCCTTGTATCAAAATGGTCTGATGGAGGTAAAAGAAGATTATTTCTCACAAAGCTATTTACTTGGTGATGTCAATTACCAGACTGTTGGTTTAGAAGATAAGGGAGCAATCATTGAGAAGTATTCTGATTTGATTAACTCTTTAGATGACCAAACCAACTTCCAATTGACCATTTTTAATAAAAGATTGAATTTAGAAAAATTCAGACACAGTGTTTTGTATGAGGAAAAAGAAGATGGGTACGATAGCTATCGTAAAGAATTGAATCGGATGATGAATCAAAATTTAGATAGTGGTGAAAATAACTTTTCGGCTGTGAAACTGATTAGTTTTGGTAGAAAGGATTCTAATCCCAAACAAGCTTATCGTTCCTTGTCTCAAATAGGCGAATATTTCAAGAGTGGTTTCTCAGAAATTGATGCTCGATTTGGATCCTTGACTGGAGAAGAACGGGTGAACTTGTTGGCAGATATGCTTAGAGGAGAACACCATCTTCCTTTTTCTTATCGTGATTTAACGAGATCTGGCCAGACAACTCGTCACTTCATAGCACCTAATCTCTTGGATTTTAAAAACAAGAATTACCTACAAATCAATGACCGCTTATTACAGATTGTCTATGTGAGAGACTACGGTATGGAATTAGGGGATCAGTTTATCCGAGACCTCATGCAAGGAGATCTGGAATTGATTGTAAGCCTTCATGCTCAAAGTTCGACCAAGGCAGATGCCATGAAGAAACTACGAACAAAGAAAACCTTAATGGAATCCCAAAAGATTGGGGAACAACAAAAACTAGCTCGTACAGGTATCTATTTGGAAAAAGTAGGTCATGTATTAGAAAGCAATATCGATGAAGCTGAGGAACTCTTAAAAACCATGACCGAGACAGGAGATAAACTATTTCAAACGGTCTTCTTGATTGGGGTCTTTGGTCAGGATGAAGAAGAACTCAAACAAGCCCTAGACACTATCCAACAAGTGGCCGGCTCAAATGACCTAATGATTGATAAACTTCCATATATGCAAGAAGCAGCCTTTAATAGTTTGCTACCATTTGGTTGTGATTTTTTAGAGGGAGTATCACGGAGTTTATTAACGTCCAATATAGCAGTGAACTCACCTTGGACTTCAGTAGATTTACAAGACCGTAGTGGGAAATATTACGGTATCAATCAAATATCAAGTAATATTATTACCATTGATCGCAGCCTATTAAATACACCGTCTGGTCTGATTTTAGGAACATCTGGAGCTGGGAAAGGGATGGCAACCAAGCATGAAATTATCACGACCAAAATCAAGGAATCTGGTGAAAATACTGAAATTATCATCGTGGATCCAGAAGCAGAGTACAGTGTCATTGGACG
>NZ_JAKOGN010000021.1:0-4889 GCF_022240605.1 Streptococcus sp. DFI.7.26
CGTGATATACTAATATAGTTGTCGCGCGAGAGCGACAAAGACCTTTGAAAACTGAACAAGACGAACCAATGTGCAGGGCGCTATAACTAAGGTTATAGTACTGAACAATGAAAAAAACAATAAATCTGTCAGTGACAGAATGAGTTTAAGACAAACAATTATTTTAATGAGAGTTTGATCCTGGCTCAGGATGAACGCTGGCGGCGTGCCTAATACATGCAAGTAGAACGCTGAAGCTTGGTGCTTGCACCGAGCGGATGAGTTGCGAACGGGTGAGTAACGCGTAGGTAACCTGCCTGGTAGCGGGGGATAACTATTGGAAACGATAGCTAATACCGCATAACAGTAGATATTGCATGATATCTGCTTGAAAGGTGCAATTGCATCACTACCAGATGGACCTGCGTTGTATTAGCTAGTTGGTGAGGTAACGGCTCACCAAGGCGACGATACATAGCCGACCTGAGAGGGTGATCGGCCACACTGGGACTGAGACACGGCCCAGACTCCTACGGGAGGCAGCAGTAGGGAATCTTCGGCAATGGACGGAAGTCTGACCGAGCAACGCCGCGTGAGTGAAGAAGGTTTTCGGATCGTAAAGCTCTGTTGTAAGAGAAGAACGAGTGTGAGAGTGGAAAGTTCACACTGTGACGGTATCTTACCAGAAAGGGACGGCTAACTACGTGCCAGCAGCCGCGGTAATACGTAGGTCCCGAGCGTTATCCGGATTTATTGGGCGTAAAGCGAGCGCAGGCGGTTAGATAAGTCTGAAGTTAAAGGCTGTGGCTTAACCATA
This sequence comes from Streptococcus sp. DFI.7.26, assembly GCF_022240605.1. Classification (NCBI taxonomy): domain Bacteria; kingdom Bacillati; phylum Bacillota; class Bacilli; order Lactobacillales; family Streptococcaceae; genus Streptococcus; species Streptococcus sp. DFI.7.26. Next base: position 797 of record NZ_JAKOGN010000021.1, read on the forward strand.
GTACGCTTTGGAAACTGTTTAACTTGAGTGCAAGAGGGGAGAGTGGAATTCCATGTGTAGCGGTGAAATGCGTAGATATATGGAGGAACACCGGTGGCGAAAGCGGCTCTCTGGCTTGTAACTGACGCTGAGGCTCGAAAGCGTGGGGAGCAAACAGGATTAGATACCCTGGTAGTCCACGCCGTAAACGATGAGTGCTAGGTGTTGGGTCCTTTCCGGGACTCAGTGCCGCAGCTAACGCATTAAGCACTCCGCCTGGGGAGTACGACCGCAAGGTTGAAACTCAAAGGAATTGACGGGGGCCCGCACAAGCGGTGGAGCATGTGGTTTAATTCGAAGCAACGCGAAGAACCTTACCAGGTCTTGACATCCCTCTGACCGCTCTAGAGATAGAGTTTTCCTTCGGGACAGAGGTGACAGGTGGTGCATGGTTGTCGTCAGCTCGTGTCGTGAGATGTTGGGTTAAGTCCCGCAACGAGCGCAACCCCTATTGTTAGTTGCCATCATTCAGTTGGGCACTCTAGCGAGACTGCCGGTAATAAACCGGAGGAAGGTGGGGATGACGTCAAATCATCATGCCCCTTATGACCTGGGCTACACACGTGCTACAATGGCTGGTACAACGAGTCGCAAGTCGGTGACGGCAAGCTAATCTCTTAAAGCCAGTCTCAGTTCGGATTGTAGGCTGCAACTCGCCTACATGAAGTCGGAATCGCTAGTAATCGCGGATCAGCACGCCGCGGTGAATACGTTCCCGGGCCTTGTACACACCGCCCGTCACACCACGAGAGTTTGTAACACCCGAAGTCGGTGAGGTAACCTTTTAGGAGCCAGCCGCCTAAGGTGGGATAGATGATTGGGGTGAAGTCGTAACAAGGTAGCCGTATCGGAAGGTGCGGCTGGATCACCTCCTTTCTAAGGATAAGGAAACCTGCACGTTGGTCTTGTTTAGTTTTGAGAGGTCTTGTGGGGCCTTAGCTCAGCTGGGAGAGCGCCTGCTTTGCACGCAGGAGGTCAGCGGTTCGATCCCGCTAGGCTCCATTGGTGAGAGATCACCAAGGATGAACATTGAAAATTGAATATCTATATCAAATAGTAACAAGAAAATAAACCGAAAACGCTGTGAATATTTAATGAGTTTTCTAATTTTTTAAGAAATTAGGTTAATAAGGTTAAGTTAATAAGGGCGCACGGTGGATGCCTTGGCACTAGGAGCCGAAGAAGGACGTGACAAACGACGAAATGCCTCGGGGAGCTGTAAGTAAGCTTAGATCCGGGGATGTCCGAATGGGGGAACCCAGCAGGTAATACCTGTTACCCATATCTGTTAAGGATATGAGGAGGAAGACGCAGTGAACTGAAACATCTAAGTAGCTGCAGGAAGAGAAAGCAAAAGCGATTGCCTTAGTAGCGGCGAGCGAAACGGCAGGAGGGCAAACCGAAGAGTTTACTCTTCGGGGTTGTAGGACTGCAATGTGGACTTAAAGATTATAGAAGAACTACCTGGGAAGGTAGGCCAAAGAGAGTAATAGCCTCGTATTTAAAATAGTCTTTATACCTAGCAGTATCCTGAGTACGGCGAGACACGTGGAATCTCGTCGGAATCTGGGAGGACCATCTCCCAACCCTAAATACTCCCTAGTGACCGATAGTGAACCAGTACCGTGAGGGAAAGGTGAAAAGCACCCCGGGAGGGGAGTGAAATAGAACCTGAAACCGTGTGCCTACAACAAGTTCGAGCCCGTTAATGGGTGAGAGCGTGCCTTTTGTAGAATGAACCGGCGAGTTACGATATGATGCGAGGTTAAGTTGAAGAGACGGAGCCGTAGGGAAACCGAGTCTGAATAGGGCGTCTTAGTATTATGTCGTAGACCCGAAACCATGTGACCTACCCATGAGCAGGTTGAAGGTGCGGTAAAACGCACTGGAGGACCGAACCAGGGCACGTTGAAAAGTGCTTGGATGACTTGTGGGTAGCGGAGAAATTCCAAACGAACTTGGAGATAGCTGGTTCTCTCCGAAATAGCTTTAGGGCTAGCGTCGACATTAAGATTCTTGGAGGTAGAGCACTGTTTGGGTGAGGGGTCCATCCCGGATTACCAATCTCAGATAAACTCCGAATGCCAATGAATTATGGTCGGCAGTCAGACTGCGAGTGCTAAGATCCGTAGTCGAAAGGGAAACAGCCCAGACCACCAGCTAAGGTCCCAAAATAATTGTTAAGTGGAAAAGGATGTGGGGTTGCACAGACAACTAGGATGTTAGCTTAGAAGCAGCTATTCATTCAAAGAGTGCGTAATAGCTCACTAGTCGAGTGACCCTGCGCCGAAAATGTACCGGGGCTAAAACAATTTACCGAAGCTGTGGATACCTTTAATGGTATGGTAGGAGAGCGTTCTATGTGTGAAGAAGGTATACCGTGAGGAGTGCTGGAACGCATAGAAGTGAGAATGCCGGTATGAGTAGCGAAAGACAGGTGAGAATCCTGTCCACCGTAAGACTAAGGTTTCCAGGGGAAGGCTCGTCCGCCCTGGGTTAGTCGGGACCTAAGGAGAGACCGAAAGGTGTATCCGATGGACAACAGGTTGATATTCCTGTACTAGAGTATGTAGTGATGGAGGGACGCAGTAGGCTAACTAAAGCGTGCGATTGGAAGTGCACGTCTAAGCAGTGAGGTGTGAATTGAGTTAAATGCTTAGTTCTATAACATTGAGCTGTGATGGGGAGCGAAGTTTAGTAGCGAAGTTAGTGATGTCACACTGCCAAGAAAAGCTTCTAGCGTTAAGCATACTCTACCCGTACCGCAAACCGACACAGGTAGTCGAGGCGAGTAGCCTCAGGTGAGCGAGAGAACTCTCGTTAAGGAACTCGGCAAAATGACCCCGTAACTTCGGGAGAAGGGGTGCTGACTTATGTCAGCCGCAGTGAATAGGCCCAAGCAACTGTTTATCAAAAACACAGCTCTCTGCTAAATCGTAAGATGATGTATAGGGGGTGACGCCTGCCCGGTGCTGGAAGGTTAAGAGGAGTGCTTAGCGTAAGCGAAGGTATGAATTGAAGCCCCAGTAAACGGCGGCCGTAACTATAACGGTCCTAAGGTAGCGAAATTCCTTGTCGGGTAAGTTCCGACCCGCACGAAAGGCGTAATGATTTGGGCACTGTCTCAACGAGAGACTCGGTGAAATTTTAGTACCTGTGAAGATGCAGGTTACCCGCGACAGGACGGAAAGACCCCATGGAGCTTTACTGCAGTTTGATATTGAGTGTCTGTGCCACATGTACAGGATAGGTAGGAGCCATAGAGATCGGGACGCCAGTTTCGATGGAGGCGATGTTGGGATACTACCCTTGTGTTATGGCCACTCTAACCCGGATAGGTGATCCCTATCGGAGACAGTGTCTGACGGGCAGTTTGACTGGGGCGGTCGCCTCCTAAAAGGTAACGGAGGCGCCCAAAGGTTCCCTCAGAATGGTTGGAAATCATTCGCAGAGTGTAAAGGTATAAGGGAGCTTGACTGCGAGAGCTACAACTCGAGCAGGGACGAAAGTCGGGCTTAGTGATCCGGTGGTTCCGTATGGAAGGGCCATCGCTCAACGGATAAAAGCTACCCTGGGGATAACAGGCTTATCTCCCCCAAGAGTTCACATCGACGGGGAGGTTTGGCACCTCGATGTCGGCTCGTCGCATCCTGGGGCTGTAGTCGGTCCCAAGGGTTGGGCTGTTCGCCCATTAAAGCGGCACGCGAGCTGGGTTCAGAACGTCGTGAGACAGTTCGGTCCCTATCCGTCGCGGGCGTAGGAAATTTGAGAGGATCTGCTCCTAGTACGAGAGGACCAGAGTGGACTTACCGCTGGTGTACCAGTTGTCTCGCCAGAGGCATCGCTGGGTAGCTATGTAGGGAAGGGATAAACGCTGAAAGCATCTAAGTGTGAAACCCACCTCAAGATGAGATTTCCCATAACAATATGTTAGTAAGAGCCCTGAGAGAAGATCAGGTAGATAGGTTAGGAGTGGAAGTTGTGTGAGCAATGGAGCGGACTAATACTAATAGCTCGAGGACTTATCCAAAAAGTAACTGAGGATATTTACAGC
>NZ_JAKOGN010000022.1:0-3570 GCF_022240605.1 Streptococcus sp. DFI.7.26
TGATAATAAATTGTTATCGGTAGGAGATGTTTTATGTATTACGGTCGCGATACTGAAATAGAAGAATTAAAACAGCATTTTAAATTTTCTAGTAATGATAAAAATAGTTTATATATTATTAATGGTTTAAGTGGTAGTGGTAAAACCGAGCTAATCAAAGAGGTTTGTCAACAAGTTTACAGCCATGATAAAGAAGCCTTTATTCTCTACATTGATGTTATAAATGATGGGTTTGAAAGTAATAAATTTTTTGAAAATCTACTAAAAGGAGCGTATGTCCCAACACAATTCAGAAGAAATCTATGCTTATCAATACCTCAAAAATATTCGTTTTCAAATTATTTAAGAAAACAAAAACTAACAAATCTAACTCTGAAACATAGTTTTAGGTTAATCAGATCGTTTATTGCATTCGATACAACTTACAAAAAAGTAATTGATTATCCTTGGGAAGAAGTTATTACTGAAATAAAGGAGGGAATATTTGAAAATGATTTATATTTAAGATATTTCAGTCATGTTTCAAAAAAAATCCGTCTTAATATTATTATTGATAATTATCAATTTTTATCTGAAGATATAAAAATAAAATTTGAAGATGACTTTAATACACTTCAAAGCGGAATCTCTTTAACAATTATAAACCGAACAAATGATAAGATAAAATCGATTGATAAACTAGATACATTGGACAATTATACTCCTACTGTATTAAATTTATCGTATCTTACTGAGGATGAGTGTAAATTACTAATAAGAAATAAAATTGCTTTACTTGATAATGTCAAATTGAATCAAATATGGCAGATAACACAAGGTAATTATAAAGATATTGAATTAATTATTAACAGACTTATTGATAATCCAAATTCAGAATTATTTAATATTTCTGATATATATGACAAACTTCCAGATATTCAAAAAAATATACTTATCATATCATCGATTTTTCCTGCTGGTATGAGAAAAGATATAGTTTTTAACTACATTAAATCTATATTAGACGAAAATACTGAAGTAGTTGATTCTCTAAAATCCCTTATTGATGCAGGTTTTGTCTATATTAATGGAGATACAAATGATAAAATCAAAATTTCACACGAATCAATTGTAAATGGTATTTTAAATCACACAAATGCTTCTGATCTTCAATTAGTAACCAACAATCTAAAAGTATATTTAGAGCAAACTATCCTATCTATAGGAGTTGGTGGCGAGTTAGCTTATTTAATTCACTGCTTAATAAATATATGTAATATTGAAGAGTTGCGGCAAAATGTAGAATATATCAAACAGTTACTTGAAATCGAATACAGGAAAAATTCATATTTTTACATTGTATCTTTGAGTAAGAAGATACTTCATTTAATAGAATTATTACCCGAAAAATACTTACATTATATATTGAACTCGTACCAGTGGATTTCTGATTTTAATGGAGGTTTAGCTATTTTAAACAGTCTTCAAAAAGATAATTATTCAAAAGATTTACAGCTATACTATCCTAGATTTCAAATTCAAAAATATGAATTTGAGGAGGCGCTAAAATCACTGGAAAAGTTAGAAAATTGCTCTGGAACATTACTCTACAAGCTAAATGCTTATGGTCATTTAGGTAAAGATCGAGAGGCAATTAAACTCCTTAATGAAAGCATGAATTCTGTAGAAAAAGACGACTTCTATTATATTATTTTACGAAATTCTGCTCATTATTTCCCAACTAAAGAAGCTACCGAAAATCTCAAACTAGCATTGGACTATTTTCAACGTAATGAATATCAAATACCTGTTGCAACAGTATATAATAATTTAGGTGTTGTTAATATCTGGGACGGAGAATATGATATAGCTTTAGAGAATCTAAATAAGGCCACAAAAATACTAAAAAAATATGATTCAAATGAAATTTTTGAACCATATTGTAATAAATCAATTATTTTTTTGATGAATAAAAATTATCAACAATCTCTGAAGTATATAAATAAATCACTTCAAGAATGTCCTAAAGCTTTGACCTTAGATATTAGGATGCTCAAGTTAAACAAATTAATTATTGAATTGATTTCTGAAAGAATCTCTTTTACAGAATTTCAAAATTCACTAAGAAATTTTGAGGAAGAAATTCCACTCATAGACGATCCTTGGTATAAATTTCAAATAGTATACAATTTACAACAATTTGATGATATTCCTTTTGTTTGTGAAAAAACTTATATTGATGATTATCAAGACGGACTCACTAAATACTATCTGTTGATTCCTTACAAAAAATATAATTTCTGTATAGGTCTTTCTCCTAATTGGAGATATTAATTTGTTCATGGTACTTGCGAATGAGATCTAAATATATGGAATAATCATATTGTTTATATTTTAATAAATTAGCTACTAGTTTAGCTAATTTTTTAATATCATCATCAGTATAGGATAAATTTGTAATTCCGATTGTTCCTAATCTTATTCCTGAAGTCGTCATTGGTCCGTGTGTATCATTTGGAATTTGATTTCGGTTAACTAATATTTTATGTTGAAAAAGTAGATTCTCTGCATCCTTACCACTCAAGTTTAGATTCAGTAGATTAACTAAAATTATATGAGTCTTTGAGTTTTTATAAACAACATCAACCCCTTCTTTACTTAATTGTTTTATAAACAATAAAGTATTTTTTATAACCTGTTGTGCATAATCTTGAATATCTATTGATAATAATTTGATTAAACAGATACATTTCGCAAATAATGCATTTTGTGTAGGACCTCCCTGTGTTCTAGGAAAAATTGAATTAGTTATTTTTTCTTCAAATATAGAACGATACATTAGTACTCCTCCTTGAGGCCCACGTAAGCATTTATCCATTGTAAAAGTAACGAAATCCACATATGGAAAAATCGACTTATGTAGCTTTGCCATAATATATAAAACACTATGGCAAATATCCGCTAAAATAAGGGTATTGGGGCTAACCTCTTTTATAATTTCATAAATTTGTTGATAATTAAATTCATTTCCATACGATGAAGCACCAATAATAATCAATTTAGGTTTATATTTATCTAATAATTCCTTTAATTCGATATAATCAATATTTAAATCATGATCTAAGTGATAATATTTTACAGTACCTTTGCCTGTATAAGTGTGTGAAATATGTCCTCCGTCTTTTGGAGATAACGATAAAATATAATCGTCACTTTCTAAAACACAATTATAGACTATTTGGTTAGCCTGAGTTCCTGAATGTGGTTGCACATTAACTCTATAATCACCAGGATTTAAATCAAAAAGTTGAAGACACAATTCTTCTGAATATATTTCAATATTATCCAATGAAGTACAATGAGGAAAAAAGCGTTTTTCAACAGCTCCCTCTGTTGGCAGAGTAGCGAGAGGGAAACTTTGAATCTCTAATACTTCGGTGAATGGATAGCTAATACATGCAGCAAGATTTACTACGCTATTCTGTTCTTGGTTATATGAATCAAGAATTTTATTTAACTTCTGATAGATTTCACCTTCAAATTTATTAATTTTATACACTGACTTCTCCTACCGATAACAATTTATTATCA
>NZ_JAKOGN010000023.1:0-2996 GCF_022240605.1 Streptococcus sp. DFI.7.26
GAGCACGATGTTTGTCTTCATCTCTAATAGTATCTTCATCAGATGAAATATAATAGAATTGAGTATCAATACTTCCTTCAACTGTTCCATCATCTTCCCAAGAAGATTCTAACCTGATTCGTAGAAATGGTTTGGCACCATCTTTAGAAACTGTAAAGTGTTCGAAAAACGATGGAATTGCTTGACTATAGGGAGTTCCATCAAGTTCATCAAACTCAAAAATAGTTTCTATAAAGAGGTTTCTAGTATTTTCTCCGGGCCTTGAACCTTTTGGAAGGTGAAAATCACTTTTTTTTATTATTCTATCATTTTGTTTGTCCGAAAACAGCTTACTCAATGCTTGTAATACAGTTGTTTTTCCCGAACTATTATTCCCAATCAGTACAGTTTGATTGTTTAATTCAATAATTTGACTTTCACCGAATGATCTAAAATTATTAATAATTACTTTTGTTAACTTCATTTCTTATCTCCATTACCTGAAACTAATTCACACAACCATTCCTGTCCCACCTTCTACATCTCTTCCTCAACCCTACTCTATTACCCAAAAAGGCATTATTGAAGAGTGACAGAAGCTTAACCTTGATCTATTTTTGAAACATAGACACATCTTCTATGAATTCCTAGCAAATAGTTGAAATAGTACTTGTTCCGTTTTTATAACAGCTAAGGGCTATTGCGTAAAATTTATACAATTCGAGCAAATCTGTTTTTGTCAGGCCATGTGTCTTTCGTAGAATTTTATATTGTTACCAATTATAGCATGCTCTTTTTACTTGATAACACTATTATAACATTTAAAAATAAAAACAGATTCTGAACTAATAGAAAATATAATTCTAAAATTAGAATTTTTCTTGATAATCATATAAAATGCTACATTTCTAATAAACTTGTACTTATTTCCTTCAAACTACACAATTCTCGAGTTGTTGTAAGTTTGTAATTGACTCAAAAGTATTAGATATAATTTCAAAACAGTATTTTACTTTATAGTTGACCAATAACATTTAATTCTAACTAAAAAAACCATTATACAAATCAAGCTACTAAAAATGACTTTATGGTATACTAGTGATAATAAATTGTTATCGGGAGGAAAGTTGAGAAATGACCAGTTGTTTTGTAGTTATGGGGTTTAATACTAAAAAAATTCCTAATACAAATATAGAAGTGGACTTGAATCAAGTCTATAATAATCTAATTAAGCCAACAATTTTAGAAAAAGAATTAGTTTCTGTTCATGGTAAAAACCACTTTAGAGCTGATGAAGTTTTCAGTACACAGAGTATAACGAAAACATTTATCGAAGGTATATTAAAAGCAGATATTGTAATTGCAGATATTACTACTTTAAACCAAAATGCTATCTATGAGTTAGGTCTACGTCATGCTATGAAACCCAAATCAACCATTATACTGTGTGATCATCACACAGCTAAGATTAGCTTTTTTGATATTGCACACTTACCTCAAATCAGATATGATTCTGATAAGTTAAACGAAGTGGATGAAGTTAACAAGGTGAAAAAACTGCTTTCTGAATATATTGATTCCGCTATAAAGTCAGATGAGACATTTACTGATAGTCCAGCCTTTGAATCTGCTCTATACCGTGTAATAATTAACGATTTAATCGATAAAACTGAAATTCAAAGTGAAGAAGCATTAGACAAGTCAATAGCTGAACTTTATGATCAAGCCACGGAACTCAAGAATTCAGAAAAGTATCCTGAGGCAGAAGAAATATTTCAGCAAATTTTAGAAAGTGGATATATTGATGAAGAAATTTTGGCAGGCTATTTACTATCATCCTATAAGAAAAATGAATCTTCGCTAGCAAATTTAAAAATGGCACAGCAAAATATTAGTAAATATATAGATATAAACACCACAACATATCATAAGTTATTAGGTATTTATGGAGCTATTTTCTTACGTATATTTTATATTACAAAGAATAGGAGTGACTTAATGTCTGCAATTAATTACTATAGGTTAGGCATGAATTTTGAAGATAGAAATATTTATTGTGCAAGGAATTACTGTGCTAACCTGTTAAAAATAGCCTTAGTTGAGAAAGATGTTGAAGTTTTAAAGGAGTTCTACTATACATCTGTTTATACAGCAAAAACTATTTTAGGATCTTTAGAAAAAATACATCGTAAATCTAGTGAATATGACGACATTTGGTTTCTTTCCAATCAAGAGGATCTAATGCTGATTTCAGGCCTTCTTTCAAAACCTATTAATGATATTGAGGGTTTAACTGAACGACAGAAAAAAACAATTAATGAAGGTAGTATTATGTTAAGTGAGGATCTCCAGAGGATTAAAACTGCAATTGTAAATGGTAATTAATAGTTTATTTCCCCTCCTTTGATAAAGTTATACTTATCATCAAGAAGGTTTTTCCATACATGAAAACTTTTTTGAAACCCTTCTGATTGCAAGTACATTAATATATTTTCTTTTGTTTCTAATGAGAATTCAGGTGATGTTATAGAATATTCTCCCTTCTTTAAAATCCCTTCTTCAGTTAAACTTTCTTGAGGAATAGATAGCATTGGAAGATTATAAGTTAACGCTAAAATCCCTTCAATATGACAATAAACACTTGTAACCCACTTATTCTTTAAGTGGGTCTCTTTGGATGCAAAGAAGTCTGGATTATCCTCAGCTCCCATTTTTCTGGTTCCACTAGAAATAAATGTCTGACCAAATGCAACAATTATAATTCCGTAACTCCTTTGTATCATCTCACTCAACGAATTCATGACTTCGTAAGGAGTATACTCAGCAGCTTGTAATGTTACACATTCAATATTGTGTCGTCTTAAAAATTTAATCAATTCTTTAATAAATAAATTTTGATTCTCTGTAAATGGATTAGGTCTGCTTAAAAATACTCTTATTTTTTTATTTGTCATATTCGCTATCTCCTACCGATAACAATTTATTATCACTATACAAAGCACTCAAATAGGTTTATA
>NZ_JAKOGN010000024.1:0-2645 GCF_022240605.1 Streptococcus sp. DFI.7.26
TCTATTCCCTTTGAGGAGGATAAGCGTGTCTGGATCAATCCTTATTTTGATGGGAAATACAATACACAAGTTTTGGGTCAATATGAGGTACGTAATTTTAATGGAGGAACCCTCAATGTTAAGGGGGAATCAGAAACATTAGCTACTGACATAATGAAAGCATTAGAGAATGTAGAAGCACCTAAACAAATTGACAATTCTTTGAAAGCACCTGTTTTTATCCAAGAAGAAGTGGATAATTCTATCCCAAGTCGTATACGTGAGGACTTAACGCTCTATTCTTTTGGATATGAGGGAAATCAAATTTATTACCGAGATACGCATGGCATTCGGAAAAGTTCAAAAGTTGACGAAATTAGTTATTATGTAGATGAGAAGGGAGATTTTAAAGCTTGGGACAGTTCTTTGTCTGAACATAAAATAGACCGATTCGTGCAACTTCATTTGAATGATGAGGAAGCACTAGATGTTTACAAGTCAGAAGAAGCGAGTAAAAGGGGGAAATATAAGGGACTGTTCAAAAAAACTGTCTTTTATGAAAGTCCCTTATCGGATAAGGATATTAGTCGCATTAAGGGCATGGTTGATTTGAGAGAGACCTATCAATCCTTAATTGAAATTCAACGTCATCCAGATTATAGTCGGACAGATTTTCAGGTATTACTTAGTAAACTCAATCGTGACTATAATCGCTTTGTAAGTCAATTTGGATACTTGAATGCCTCAGTCAATCGGAACTTATTTGATAGTGACGATAAGTATTCTTTACTAGCAAGTTTAGAAGATGAATACATTGATTCTAAAGATCAGAAAGTAAAATATAAAAAATCTTTAGCCTTTGAGAAAGCATTGGTTAGGCCGGAGAGAGTGATTGCAAGAGTTTCAACGGCTCTAGATGCCTTAAACTCTAGTTTATCGGATGGTAGAGGGGTTGATTTAGACTATATGGTATCAATTTATCCCGAACATAGCCAAGCTGCTATTTTAGATGAGTTAGGTGACCAGATTTTAATGGATCCAGAAAGTTATTTAAGAGGAGAAAGAAAATATCTTTCTAAGAACCAGTTTTTATCAGGAGACATTCTCAACAAGATAGAAGTAGTTCAACTATTAGTGGAGGAAAACAACCAAGAATATGATTGGAACCATGCTTTAGATTTGTTAGAATCTGTTCGCCCTCCAAGGATTCATCTGGCAGATATTGAGTTTAAAATAGGGTCACGTTGGATTCCTCAATCCGTTTATGGTAAATTTGCTTTTGAATGTTTTACCAATCGTGAATTTGAATTGTCTTCGCCAGATGTTGAACAAGTCATTGAAGTGAATCCTGTCGATGGCCAGGTTCATTTAAGGACATCATTTGCTTATCGCTATCCAAGTGCCAAAGATAGTAGTCTTGGAGTCAGTGGGTCACGTTATGATACAGGAAGAAAGATTTTTGAGAATTTACTTAATTCGAACCAACCGACGATTACCATGACTGTTACGGAAGGAGAAAAGAAAAAGACTATCACAGATTTGGAAAAAACCTCTGTTCTAAGAGCAAAAGAGCAGCATTTACAAGAGCTCTTTCAAGAATTTGTATCACGGTATCCAGAAGTCCAACAAGTCATTGAAGAAAGTTACAATCGTCTTTATAATCGAACGGTTAGTCGAGAGTATGATGGTAGCCATCTAGTCATTGATGGCTTGGCACAAAACATCAGTCTTCGCCCTCATCAAGAGAATGCCATTCAAAGAATCGTAGAAGAAAAAAGAGCTTTATTAGCTCATGAGGTAGGTTCAGGAAAGACCTTGACCATGCTTGGTGCTGGGTTTAAATTAAAAGAGTTGGGGATGGTTCATAAGCCCTTGTATGTGGTGCCCTCTAGTTTGTCTGCTCAATTTGGCCAAGAAATCATGAAATTTTTCCCTACTAAAAAAGTCTTTGTGACCACTAAGAAAGATTTTGTGAAGGCGAGAAGAAAACAATTTGTGTCACGTATTATTACAGGAGATTACGATGCCATTGTCATTGGGGATTCTCAATTTGAAAAAATCCCTGTCAGTAAAGAAAGACAGATGAATTATATCGAGGATAAACTCAATGAACTACGAGAGATTAAAACACATTCTGAAAATAAGTATACCGTTAAAGAAGCAGAACAATCAATAAGTGGTCTAGAGAAACAATTGGAAGAACTCCAACGTTTCAATCGTGATAGTTTTATTGATTTTGAGAACTTAGGAATTGATTTTCTCTTTGTGGATGAAGCACATCACTTTAAAAATATTCGTCCAATTACTGGACTTGGAAATGTAGCAGGGATTACCAATACAACCTCTAAGAAGAACGTGGATATGGAAATGAAGGTTCGACAGATTCAGGAAGAACATGATTTTAAAAATATTGTCTTTGCGACAGGAACACCTGTTTCAAATTCAATTAGTGAGCTGTATACTATGATGAACTACATTCAACCGGATATCTTAAAACGCTATCAAGTTGATTATTTTGACTCTTGGGTAGGTGCTTTTGGAGAAATTCAAAACTCTATGGAATTAGCTCCTACAGGGGATAAGTACCAGCCTAAGAAACGATTTAAAAAGTTTGTCAATCTACCTGAGTTGATGAAAATCTATAAAGAAACAGCCGACATTCAAAC
>NZ_JAKOGN010000025.1:0-2617 GCF_022240605.1 Streptococcus sp. DFI.7.26
GAACAGGAAAAGAGACAGATATCACTACAAGTTATCAGCAACATCTTAAAAGACTTATTGCGGATAACAATAGCGATATTCAAAGCAGTCAAAAGAAAATTGAAGAGCTACATACGTTGATTGACACAAAGAATAAAGATAATAAGAAATTGCAGTCCATTTATGATGCGATTTCGGAATTACACTAAGCAGTCTTAAAAGGCTGCTTTTTTTGAGAGGTTATAGATGTTTACAAAACTTTTTAAGAAAAAACAAGACAATAGTGATGTATTTAAGAAGCTAATTCATAGACTATCTGATATGCCCGTCCAAAATCTTGAAAAAATTGACAGACTGTTAGATATCATTTTCACTCCAGATCAAGAATCAGAACAAGTAAAAACAGAATCAATTTATAGGGAAGAAACATTGGACGACACATTAAAGGAAGCTAAAAATCAACTTCATAAGGAACAATTGGAGAAGAATTTAGAGAGATTTAGGAAAAATAGTCAATAACGCACCAAAATTGGTGCGTTATACTTTTTTATGCTATAATTGAATTATAAAAATAAAGGAGTTTGCCATGATTGGAAAGAACATAAAATCCTTACGTAAAACACACGACTTAACACAACCCGAATTTGCCCAAATTATAGGAATTTCTCGAAATAGCTTGAGTCGTTATGAAAATGGAACTAGTTCAGTCTCTACGGAGCTAATAGACATCATTTGTCAAAAGTTTAATGTATCTTATGTCGATATTGTAGGAGAAGACAAAATGCTTAATCCTGTTGAAGATTATGAACTGACTTTAAAAATTGAAATAGTGAAAGAAAGAGGTGCTAATCTATTATCTCGACTTTATCGTTATCAAGATAGTCAGGGAATTAGCATTGATGATGAATCTAATCCTTGGATTTTAATGAGTGATGATCTATCTGACTTGATTCATACGAATATCTATTTAGTTGAAACTTTTGATGAAATAGAGAGATATAGCGGCTATTTGGATGGAATTGAGCGCATGTTAGAGATATCTGAAAAACGGATGGTAGCTTAATGGAAATCCAAGATTATACTGATAGTGAATTCAAACATGCTCTAGCACGGAATCTTCGTTCTCTGACAAGAGGAAGAAAGTCCAGTAAGCAACCTATAGCGATTTTGCTTGGAGGGCAAAGTGGTGCTGGCAAGATTACAATTCATCGTATTAAACAGAAAGAATTTCAAGGAAATATTGTTATCATAGATGGCGATAGTTTTCGTTCTCAGCATCCACACTATTTAGAACTGCAGCAAGAATATGGCAAAGATAGTGTAGAATACACCAAAGATTTTGCAGGGCAAATGGTAGAGTCTTTAGTAACAGAATTGAGTCATTTGGGATACAATCTTTTGATAGAGGGAACTTTACGAACGATTGATGTTCCAAAGAAAACAGCACAACTCTTGAAAAGTAGGGGATATGAAGTACAATTAGCCTTGATTGCGACAAAGCCTAAGCTGTCCTATCTGAGCACCCTTATCCGATACGAAGAACTATACGCTATCAATCCAAATCAAGCACGTGCAACTCCAAAAGAACATCATGATTTCATTGTAAATCATCTAGTTGATAATACACGGCAATTGGAAGAACTAGCTATCTTTGAAAGAATTCAAATTTACCAACGAGATAGAAGTTGTGTATATGATTCAAAAGAAAATACAACTTCAGCAGCAACCGTTCTTCATGATTTACTATTTGGAGAATGGAATCAAGTGGAGAAAGAGATGTTGAAGGTGGGGGAAGAAAAATTGAGAAAATTTTAATCAGTCATGTTTTATGTTAATATCAAATAGAAAGAATAGGTGAAAACTATGGAATTAAGAGCAATATTAGGAAAAGAATTTGAGGGGATTGTTATAGAGTTTCAAAATAGAGGAATAATATTTGAAGGTCAATTTAAAATAATGACTTCAATGTTTTGTAAGAAATATTCAACGGAGTTCTGTAAATTATTGGAAAAGGAAACAGGATTGAACGTGTGGTATGGTTATCAGGTTCCTTATTTTTTCTATTACGATAGTGAAAGGTACGATAAAAAAACAGCTTCTCTTGTTGCAGAAGAGTACCAAATTAAAAAAGGGAATTTGTAATAATTTCCGTAGAGGAGTTATAAAACAGTAAATATTTATTATGAGGTTGCAGATTATATGGGCAAAGTAATGAGACAATATAATGAATTTTATATAAAATTGCAAAAAGAGTTTAAACTGGCTCATAATATGACCATAGAAGCTATGCCAGCAAAATTTTCCAACAAAGATTATGTTAAAAAATTTACTTATATGTTTCCTGATAAAATTTCTAGACTGTTAATAGAAAGAAACTATTGGTATGGTAAACGTATTATTAAAAAAATTTAGTTAAAATTCAGAGTAAAAGGATGTCTTTAGAAACTAATGATTTTATTCTTGAAACATCTAAATATATAAGAAGACGAGTAAGAAAAAATATTTCGAGTATTGAAGAGAGAAAAACTCAGGCAGATGAAATTCGAAAAAAATCTTTAGCAAAATTAAAGCTGCAAACTATAATGGGAAGATTTACTCCATTTTCTTCAGGAATTGAGATTTTGCCCATCTCTTTTTA
>NZ_JAKOGN010000026.1:0-2354 GCF_022240605.1 Streptococcus sp. DFI.7.26
GAACAGGAAAAGAGACAGATATCACTACAAGTTATCAGCAACATCTTAAAAGACTGATTGCGGATAACAATAGCGATATTGAAAGTAGTCAAAAGAAAATTGAAGGGCTACATACTTTGATTGACACAAAGAATAAAGACAATAAGAAATTGCAGTCAATTTATGATGCGATTTCCGAATTACACTAAGCAGTCCTGATAGGCTGCTTTTTTTGGGAGGTTATAGATGTTTACAACATTTTTTAAGAAAAACCAAGACAATGGTGATGTATTTAAGAAGCTAATTTATAGACTATCTGATATGTCTGTCCAAGATCTTGAAAAAATAGACCGACTGTTAGATATCATTTTTACTCCAAATCAAGAATCACAACAACTAAAAACAGAATCAACTTACAGAGAAGAAACTTTGGATGACACATTAAAGGAAGCTAAGAATCAACTTCATAAGGAACAATTGGAGAAGAATTTAGAGAGGTTTAGGAAAGACGGAAGGAAGTGAATAGTTTTATACAATTTTCTTTTACTTGAATAAAGTCTTGTGTTATACTTTTAGTATAGACTAGAGAAGGAAGTAAATATTTTGGAGTTGACTACCAAGCAGGAAAAGCAACTAGGTCAGACGCAGTGGTTTCATGCTACATTATTGAGACATTTAGAATCCTTAAAAAGTGGTATAGATGTTAAATTTAATTTAGGAAGTGAGCTAGATTTTGGTCCTGGTTTCTATATCACGCCTGACTTTGAACAAGCTAGAAAATTTATTAACAAGCAAGTTGAAGTATTAAATCGAAGCAGCTCTAATAATAATATTTTTGACTCAGAAGAAGAAGTAGGAATTATAGTAGAATTTCGTATTTCAAATTTTATAGAAATTTTTAAGAACCCTGACTATCATTGTCACTATTTTGCAAAACATAAAAAGTCAGAGTCAGATTTAGATTTTGCTGAATTTGTCGTTCAAAATCGGGAAAATCCAGATGAATTACAACACCATTTTGATTTTATCTATGGTGTTCAGACTGATGACAATCCAACCCAAGCTTTAGCTCGTTTTCGTCAGAATGAAATTACAAAAGAAGAAATGCTTGCTGAGTTTAGAAAACCATATTCTTTTAAACAATTATCCATCCACAACCAATCTTTTTGTGATATAATGAAAATAGAGATGGTTTATCAATCAAAAACAGGAGAGGAGTTACAAAAATGGCAGTAGTATCATTGGAAAATAATATTAGACTATATAGTTCAGAATTATTTCAAGCACTATTAAAAGCCTCTAATTATAAATTGGATAAGCGTATTGCTCAGACTGTTGCAGAAGGCTATGCTCGTAATCTAGATTATTCTGATCCTGAACTGATGCATGTTGGTGTAACTTCGGTTGCTAACAATCTGCTTACAAAAATTAAACAAGAGTATTTTAATGTATAGTATTTTAAAAAGCCACCGAAAAAGGAATTACTCTTTAAGGTGGCTTTTTTAGGAGTAAAGTTTAGGCTAGAAAAACAAGAAGTAACGCACCAAAAATGGTGCATTTCTTTTTTCTAAATGTTATGGCTCTTTGTCAACTGCAGTGGGTTGAAGAAAAGCTAAGATCTAGAAAGGACACATTTCGTCCTTTCTTTTTTGATGTTCAGAGCGATAAAAATCCGTTTTTTGAAGTTTTCAAAGTTTCGAAAACCAAAGGCATTTCGTTTGATGAGTTTAATGAGATTATTAGTCGCTTCCAATTTGGCGTTAGAATAGGGTAGTTAAAGGGCGTTGACGTTCCAAAGGAAACAGCACAACTCTTGAAAAGTATGGGATATGAAGTACAATTAGCTTTGATTGCGACAAAGCCTAAGCTGTCCTATCTGAGCACCCTTATCCGTTATGAAGAACTGTACGCTATCAATCCAGATCAAGCACGCGCAACTCCAAAAGAACATCATGATTTCATTGTAAATTATCTAGTTGATAATACAAGACAATTGGAAAAACTAGCTATCTTTGAAAGAATTCAAATTTACCAACGAGATAGAAGTTGTGTATACGATTCAGAAGAAGATAAAACTTCAGTAGCAACCGTTCTTCATGATTTACTATTTGGCGAATGGAATCAAGTTGAGAAAGAGATGCTTAAATCAGGAGAAGAAAGATTGAAAGATTTAACTAATCGAAATGGTTGTTAGATCTTGAGTTTTAAAATATAGTCTACTTATAACTTTTGTTAGTTGTTTAAGGTGGGCGAAACTTTTTTAGAACTAAAAAACGCATAGTCTCAGGTGTTGAAAAACTTGAAATTATGCGTTTTCTTGTGGGAAGATTTACTCCATTTTCTTCAGGAATTGAGATTTTGCCCATCTCTTTTTA
>NZ_JAKOGN010000027.1:0-2205 GCF_022240605.1 Streptococcus sp. DFI.7.26
GTAAATCCAGTAAAACAGGAAATCCTGATTGAGATAACTTATCAGAAAAATCTTTTCCTGCATCATCACAATCTACCGCAAGTGTCAATAAATCAGGATGATTATCGAAATAGGTGGTGGTATCACGAATTGTATTGATCAAATGCAATAACTTTGAAGGTATTACTGTATCTAAAAATTCCAACTTCTGATTTTCTTCAGCTATTAGTCGTAAAGTTTGATAAGCAACAACAGACCTTTTTAATCCTTCCATAGATACCAAACGAACATCAGTTAGACTTTGTTGATGAAGTTCGTAATAGCTTATCAAGTCGACGAACGATTCACAAAAAACCAGTCTATTTGGTTTACCAATATCAAAAGATATTCCAATATGTCCATGGCTTCCTTTTAGAATCGTTTTCAGCCTCTCTCTAGGAAGAGAGTGATTCTTATAAATCCCTTGTAAGCTTGCTGCCTGCAGCTTGTGACGATGATCATAGCTTTTAAAAACGATAACAGGTTCAACTGTTTCATTTGTTTTCCAACTAGCTTGGGCTATCAAACCTTGTTGAATCATCTTTTGTATGATTTCTTCTGAGATTCCTCTACATTCTGTTAAATAATATCTAGCCAGACTGCAGTTAGAATCTTCTACTCTCTTTAAAGGATAATAAAATGGTCTCTCTCTTTTTTCTTGAACAGCTTCTTTTTGAAAAGGTTCTTCAGAAAGAAAGGCTAGAGCTTCTTTAAAGGAAATTCCCTTAACAAGTCGAACAAAATCAATGACATCACCTTGAATATCTCTTGAAAACCATTTAAAAGTATTGGTAGTTGAAAAAATCCGAAATGAATCGTGTTCAGAATGCTCATAGACACTGCTCGAAACTTGTTTAAAGTAGATACCTAAACGATTGGCTACATCAAGAATTGAAATTTGCTTACATTCCTCTATATTCATCAAACATCATCATTTTGTCGTAGTATTTGGCAGTGATGGTATTGATGATGATTCTTCTAAAGTTTTGGGAGTGGTCTTATCTAAATCATCTAATCCAGATTTCCAAACCTGTACTTGATTGACCAATAACTTACCAGGTAGTTTAGAATAGGACAATTTAACCGTTCTGGTTTCTGTCTGATTGGTCTTTGATTGGTTTGCATTCTTTAAATCGGATACATAGGTTACATTATATGAGACCATGGCAATGGCTTGATTCGTAGTCTGATTGACAAAGATATCAGCTTTTTCAAAATGATAATCTAAAATATAATCCTTATACACTTGGTTCATGGCATCATTTTGACTTGACAATTCTTGAGAATAAGCTGATTCAGTCATATAAGGTTGAATACGTGTATTATTTTCTCCGAGCTTTTCTTTCGTATAGTACTGCGTAAAAAATTCTTTTACAGTATCCGATGACAAAATGCTGGCTTTATCTTCTGCTTGTTTATTCTCTACAAGTTTAGCTGCAGCCAATTCAATCTCTTTACGACTTTGTTTAGCAGTCGAGTGTTGACCAGCAGTATATCCCATCATGAGAATAAAGCTAGTTGCAGCCACTGCTCCAACACTAATTAAGGCTTTAGTTTTGACTTTATTTAACATCTTAGACCTTCTTTCTATAAAAACTAGGTCAAGAATAACAAAAAGGACTTGTAAGTTTTATCACACCATAATAAAAGGTGATTCCTACATTTAAGAAGCAAAATCGTACAGTTCAGAGAAAAATATCAAAACTATCTGTCTTCAGCTTATAATGTAACTATGAAAAATTTAAAAGAAGAAAATTTGAGAAGAGCTCTTTCTCATATTGAACGACATAGACAAGCCATAAATACAAGTAATAACAGTGAGGATAATGATTTTCATAAATTACTGCTCCAATTTAGCTATGAAGTATATGAAAGAATCAAGGCTAATAAAAAACCTTATCCGAATTTAGATTCAGATAAAGTTTTTTAACCATCTAACAAGTTTACATACTTTCCTTAGTTTTGGAGTTTATTAAACGCCAACTGAATCCTAGAACCAACATCAGATTGATGAAAAGGTACACAGCCGTAAAACTAGTTAAACCATGTTGTCTGATATCATCGAAGTATAAAGTCGGTTCAGTAAAGAACAGATAAATTCCATAGACCTCCACGAAAATAAGAAAACTGATAAAACCAATAAGGAAAAGTCCACTGGCAATAAGAAAGAGTCTCCATAAAAGAATG
>NZ_JAKOGN010000028.1:0-2157 GCF_022240605.1 Streptococcus sp. DFI.7.26
GTTGTTGAAGTAGTTGTAGGCTCTTCAGTTGTAGTTGTTGAAGTAGTTGTAGGCTCTTCAGTTGTAGTTGTTGAAGTAGTTGTAGGCTCTTCAGTTGTAGTTGTAGTCGAAGTTGAAGATGTAGTCGGTTCTTCAGTTGTAGTTGTTGTTGAAGTAGTTGTGGTTTCTTCAGTTGTAGTTGTAGTGGTTGTAGTTGTTGTAGAAGTAATTTCTTCCTTCGGATTCACAATCGTTTTGGTCACTGAATGGTCTGCTCCAAAATCTTCAACATTAACCACAGTATCAGCTTCTTTGATGATATGACCTGAAGGGGCTTCAATTTCAGTTAAGATATATTTATCTTTTAACAGTTTACCAACGGCAATATTACCATTTTCGTCTGATTCAAACTCACCGATAACTTGATTATTAGCTTGACGAACAACTCTAAACTTAGCACCTTTAAGTGGTTGGTTAGCATCATCGACTTTATGAATATTGATTGAGTAA
The DNA here is from genome assembly GCF_022240605.1 of Streptococcus sp. DFI.7.26. Classification (NCBI taxonomy): domain Bacteria; kingdom Bacillati; phylum Bacillota; class Bacilli; order Lactobacillales; family Streptococcaceae; genus Streptococcus; species Streptococcus sp. DFI.7.26. Next base: position 490 of record NZ_JAKOGN010000028.1, read on the forward strand.
ACATAGCCAACACCAGCACCTCCAGCAATTTGAACGGCAGCAGCATTAGTTACATTTTTGGTTTCAATACCTAGACCTTTAAGAGTTGCTTCATTTTTCAAGACCTCTCCGTCGGCTGGATCATAATTTAAACGAACATTATAAGAAATACGATATTGGTCATTTTCAGTAACATCACCTAAATCGATAACAAATGATTGACCATCTTCGCTAATTGTAATCTTATGTTGGTCTGTTACATCAACTCTATCAGAGAATACCCATTCGCCAGTATCATAAGAGAATTTACCTTTAATAATTTTAATGCTATCTTTTTCGTATGAAGCATTCGTAAATTGTAAGTGATCTTCGAGTGTGGCATTCTTAATATTTTGCTTTGTACGATTGACGGAAATCGTGTATTGGACTTCCCTTTGGTCCCCTGCGTTTACCCAACTAGTCTTTGTTAGAAGTCTAGGATTTCCATCACCTATACCAGTAAATGAAACTTTACCAGCAACTTTTGTTTCTTTGTTAATGGTGATTTCTACTGGAACCTCACCTTTTTGAGGGTGTTTTTTGAAATCGATACGAGCGTAAAAGAAGAATGATCCGCTGGTATCTGAGTGTTTTTCAACATAATCCGTATAGGTAATTGTAATGGATTTATTATCTGGGCTTACCTCAGCATTTGCGATAACTTCCTTCGTATTTATATCAAGAATTTGAAACGAAGTGTTAGTAATCATCAAAGCATCTGGAACAGTAACTACAGTTGAATCACCTGCTTTAACATTTTTTCCAGACAAATCATAATCAGCGTTGATACGGAAGGTTGCCCACTGTTGCAAGTCCCAGTCGAGAACACCTCCTTCGTTATTTGATACTTTAATATTTTGGATTGTATCAACAAATTTTCCAGATACTGAAACCTCAGGAGTTTCTGCAGAGATTTTATTCAAACTAAATACGAAAATAGTTGTCAATACAAAGATCAAAAATGAGAAAATACTAAACTTTTTCTTTTTGTTCATCATATACATCCTTCTTATAAATTTAAGATAGTTTATAAATATAACATAAAGTAGCGTCAATTACTAACTGAAAGACGAGTTAGTAATATAGGTTAATTTTATAGACAAACCTTAACCAAGCCTCCTCCTAGTCTAACACTAAACTTTTCCTATAACGTGAATTATATCACAAATAAAACAAAGTATCAACCCAAAATATGTTTGTATATTATAAAATCATATCAAAATATAGTATAAATTGATGAGATGAGCTATATATCCAAATTTAATAGAGATGCATATATTAGAGTGGAGAAAATAATTTTGAAGTTTATTTTAAAGAGTTAAGGATTAGAAAAAGGATTTACCTCTAAATTAGAAGTAAATCCTTTTAAAACCTTTTGTCAAACTTTAAGATAAATTAGTAAGTTAAAATACAGACTGCTAGTTATTAGACATTTTACGTTTCATTACAATAGCACCTGATAGGACAAGTACTCCTGTGAATACTAGGCCAGTTGCTACGACTTCACCTGTACTTGGGAGAAGGACTTTGCGTCCGCCACTGTTACCATCTCCATTTCCACCAGGGTTTCCTGGTGTAGTAGTAGTTGTGGTTGCATCTTCACTTACTGTAGTAGTTGTTGTGGTTGTATCTTCACTTACTGTAGTAGTT
>NZ_JAKOGN010000029.1:0-2008 GCF_022240605.1 Streptococcus sp. DFI.7.26
CCCTTATGTCCAAGATTACTATCAGATTGACCATGAGCCGACCACTCATCTACACCATTATTCTAACGAATATGAGCTACAAACGCAAGAGAAAAACTTATTTTGGATTTATACACTATAGAAAACATACACTATCTTTAGATTGAACTTTTGTTCAAAATAAGCTATAATGAATTTAAGTAGAAACAGGAGGTAGAACAAATGGCTACAATCAGTTTAACACGTGATATAAAACTAACAAACGAAGATGCTCTAAAAATTCTTAATCATGAACCATCTAAAAAGCTACAAGCAGTCTTGAAATCTATTAAATCACAAGACGCTACCGCTCCAACGAAAAATAAACTCATTTTAAAGTATCTGTAAGATGACAATTCAAGTAACACCACTTAAGCAATATCTTGAAAATATTCAAGTGCTGGCTCCTGATAAAACTGAGAAACAAGTTCAGGAGCTATTTAAAACTATCATTTTAGAAAATGTTAATTTCAAAGATAATGAAGAGATGTTGACTTATCTATCTGATAAAGCTCCCAATTTTGAAAAACAACATCGTTCTCGTAATTTTATCGTTGAAGAAACTGAAACAAATAACATCATAGGATTCTTTAGTTTATCTCTCAAAGTTGTTGATATTTCTGATTTAAAGGAATCCTTAAAAAAGAAACTCGTCCTAAAAGGAAAAAGTCCCAAAAATATTGATTATCTCCCTGTGTTACTTATCGGTTAATTCGGCAAAAACACAAAGCTAAATAAACTATCAGGACAAGAGTTATTTGAAATTGTAATTCAAAAAATTGAAGAATTTCGAGCAATTGTAGGAACTCAGATGGTATTTTTAGATAGTATCAATCATCCTAAAGTCATTCAATTTTATGAACAGTTCGGATTTGTTGCTTACAGTCAATTGATTAAAGACGATCATCAAGTAAGTTATCAACCTATGGCATTAAATATGTCACTCTATAAAAAATAAGAATCATGTCACCTAAACTGATGACATGATTCTTTTATTTCACCGTATAAGCAAAACTGATGGCACTATCTGCTTGCGAGATTTTTCTAAAGGTATAGTTAGGGTTGCCACCATAGTTAGTTTCAGACACAAGGAAAGAACCATCATCATAGACTTTCTCGACAAAAGCCACATGACCGTAGATAGCTGGTGTGCCATGTGTACCTCCTACAAAAGAAACAATGGCACCTGCTCTTGGTGTAGAGCCAGTTTCCCCACCAAGACTTGAAGCTGTCGCAACCCAGTCTTGACCATTTCCCATGGTATTAATGATTGAAATCTTCTCACCATTACTTCCTTTTAATTTTAAGCCTAACTGATTCATACGAGCCGCAACACCCCATGTACATTGTCCATAGGCATAGGCCATACCATCTCCACCACCAGGAACAGAATTCTCATACAAGTCTCCACGGACACCTTCAAGGGATTGCGGGTCACTCTTTGCATGTCCTCCATTTGTTTGGCTAAAGCCTTTTTCAATTTGGTAATACCATTCCGTTGCTCTGGTTTGTCTTTCCAGTAGTTTGTCACCAGAATTTCCCTCCCAATAGGTAAGGAAGAGTTGGGCTAGATTGGCTGCACTGCCCGTATTTCCAAAGAAATCCTTTAACCAACTTTGATAGTAAGGACTATCCCCATGAAGCATAAAATCAAGTTGGAGATCTAAATCATACCACTTCTTATTTTTGATATGTGCATAATTCAATAAAGCTGTATGCCGTGTTGAACCATCTGCAGTATCCGTCCATTGACCTAACCCCAAACCTCTATGAAGGATATTAGGATAAGCACCACTATAAATGGCTGGACCTCCAATTGCTAACCAGGTTTCATCATCCCATGAGGAATCGGTAGCGCCAACAGGAGGAGATAAATAATCCCCTTCAGCTCGTTTTGGATTAATAGAAGATTCTACCGACCAATTTCCTAAAATAGCCGCAATGGCTTGGGGACTTGCCCCTTGAGATTTCAAAAACTCATAAATATGTT
>NZ_JAKOGN010000003.1:0-131463 GCF_022240605.1 Streptococcus sp. DFI.7.26
GTAGTAAATCTGTTAGATCTTCTTCATTTCTTCTATTATCATCATTGTTTACACCAATTATATCTAAAGTGATATTATCAATTCCAAAGATGATATAACAATCTTCGTGATGTGATGTATTGACAAAATTTAAGATATCACGCACCAATTCAGTTTTTGAATGATGCCATTTTTGTTTAAAATCATGAAACACATCTTCGGGAGTATTCAATAGTAAATGTATTTGATCAAGACTCAGCATTTTTATTTCTCCAAAAATTAGTTTACAGAAATTTTATCATAGAATCAGAGAAAGTCAATCACAACTATATTAGCTGTGATACCTTTTTCAAATCTTCCCTGTTATCCTAATATCATTCCTAAGAAAATCAAGTCTTGATTTTTGACTGGGGGTTTGGGGGCATAGCCACCATAGTTTCTTATCGTTGGCTGACAGAACTTAGAAGGTTTTGATCGGCTGGCGATATGATTTTTGGGATATTGTGGACACAATATCTGAGCTCGCAAAAGCCGAAAAAGAAACTTTTGAGGCTTTTAGGAAGTGTACTGACAGTGTGAGGCTGCCTTACATTGTCAGGCAAGTAATTTTTTGAAAGGATAAAACCATGAGACAAGATATTAAGTTAATCAGAAAACAATTCAGGATAACAAGACAGGAGGATAATAAGATAAAAGAAATGATGAGAGAACAGCAATTGGAGAGTTTCTCCGAATTCCTTCGCCAAAATTTATTGAAAAAAGAGTCTCACGAAGACGTTTTGATTCGCTGGTTTACTCTCTGGCAATCTCAAAAGATTGAACAAATCAGCCGAGATATTTTACAGGTGACTACCTTGGCTGAACAAAGCAACCAAGTCACAGCAGAGCACCTACGGATTATCTTGACCTGCGTACAGGAGCTAATAGCAGAGGTTAACCAGGCTATCCCACTTAGTCAAGACTTTCGGGACAAGTACATGGGAGGTTAGGGATGGAAAATCGTTACCGAACTAATCTTAAAAAAGTTTTTCTGACAGACCAAGAACTTGCGACCTTGTACGACCGTATCGGACAGAGTTGCTGTAAAAATTTCTCTGCTTATGCCAGAAAAGTTTTGCTTAACCCTAACATGACCTTCCTAACCATTGATACCAGCAACTATGAAGATCTGGTCTTTGAACTGAAACGTATCGGAAACAACCTTAATCAAATTGCACGGACGGTCAATCAGACTCACATCTTAAAACCATGTGACCGTGAGTTGTTGGTACAGGGCATTGGTCAATTGATTAAAGAAGTTGAAAGTGACTTTAATATTAAATGCCAGCAACTGAAGGAGTTTTATGGTAGTCACTAAGCACTTTGCGGTTCACAGCACCAAGTACCGCAAGAGCCTCATCAAGTATATTCTCAATCCTGAAAAGACGGAGCAGTTGAAGTTGGTTTCTGATTTTGGCATGAGGAACTATTTGGTTTTTCCTAGTTATGAGGAGATGGTGGATATGTATGAGGCCAACTTAATTAACAATGACAGGCTCTACGATTCCAGAAACGACCGCCAACAGATCAAACAAACTAAAATCCATGCCCATCACTTGATTCAGTCTTTCTCGCCTGATGATAAGCTGACACCAGAGGAAATCAACCGCATTGGCTACGAGACCATTAAGGAACTGACAGGTGGAAACTTTCGTTTTATCGTGACAACCCACACAGATAGAAACCATGTGCATAATCATATCCTGATAAACTCTGTCGACCTCAATTCTGACAAGAAGCTCAAATGGGATTACGCTCAAGAGAGAAACCTTCGCATGATTTCTGACCGCTTGGCCAAGGAAGCAGGAGCAACGATTATCCAGCCTAACCGTTATTCGCACGAGAAGTTTGAGGCTTACCGCAAGACCAATCATAAGTTTGAACTCAAGCAACGGCTTTATTTTCTCATGAAACACAGCAAAAACTTTGAGGACTTTTTGGCCAAGGCTTCTGCTCTAAATGTGGAGATGGATTTTTCCCACAAGCACGCCAGATTCCTTATGACTGACCGAGAGATGAAACAGGTCATTCGCGGTAAGCAGCTGGATAAGAGACAGCTCTACACCGAGGACTATTTCCGAGAGCAGTTTGCGACACGAGCCATTGAGCAGCGATTGGATTTTCTTTTGCCTAGAGCCCGTGACCTCTCTCATCTTTTGGAAATGGCAGAGCAGTTAAACCTGACAATCTCCTTGAAGAAAAAGCATGTGACCTTTACCTTGACTGAGAACGGTCGAACCATTTCTATAGAGAATAAAAAGGTCAGTACGAAGAATTTGTACGATGTCCAGTTCTTTGAGGATTATTTTGACCAAAGAGAAAGAATAACAGAGTCTGACTTGACTAACTTTGTCTATGATTTGAAGACCTATCAAGAAGATCAGGACAAGGATAAACTCTCAAGTGAGGAACTCCTAACAGCCTATAAGGAGTTCAAAGAGAAACATGACCAGATTCAGGAGTTTGAAGTTGTTCTAGCCGAGTATCAGATTGATAAGGTGGTCAAGGAAGGTCTTTTCATCAAGATGAATTACGGCGTCAAAAAAGACGGCTTGGTCTTTATCCCAAACCGAAACTTGGATATTCATGAGAACGAACAAGACAAGTCCTACCATGTCTTTATACGAGAGACCGCCCAGTTTTTCATCTATAACAAAGAAAGTTCAGACCTCAATCGTTACATGAGAGGGCGTGAACTAATCCGTCAACTTACTCACGGCAGCACGCATATCCCTAAACGTAGGCGGTCAACCATTGCCAACCTCAAAGAGAAAATCGCAGAGGTGAATCTTCTTATCGAATTAGACCTTAACAATCAGTCTTACCAGGAAATCAAAGATGAGTTAATCAAGGAAATCGCCCAGCTGGATTTGACCATTACAGATTTGCAGGATAAGGTTGCTCATCTAAACAAGGTAGCAGAGGTCTTAATCAATCTCAACAACTCAGACCCAGAAAATAGAAGACTGGCAAAATATGACTATGCCAAGATGAACCTGACTTCAGCTATCAAACTGGAGCAGGTGGAGAAAGAAATCGAAGAAAATCAAAGATTTATGACTAAATGGATAGATGATTATGAATATAAGGTTAGGAGATTAGAGAATTTTATCAATATATTTGATAACACAAGAAATCAAAATGTTACTAAATTAGAACGGGAAACAAAATCAGTATAGTTATTTGAGATACCATGGAAAAATTATAAGGCTGATAGTATTAATTTCACTATCAGCCTTACAGGTTATTTAACGTTTCAGAAAAACTATAATGTCAAGATTAACTAAACAGTATCTAATTCTTTCAAATAATTTTCTATCTTCATCAACATTAAAGGATTGTTATAAATCTTGCATAGCTCTCTTGCTTCTATATAATAATTTTTGACTTGTTCTTTGTCTAGAAATTTGGCTCCAGCATTTCCTACAAGAATAAGTAGAGGAGCCAGTTGGTAGCTTGTCTGTCTTTGTTTACAGAGTTCAATCGTCTCAAGAGCTTCTTGGATGGCTTCGTTATATTTTTCCTTTGACACTAGGTAGTGAGCGTAGTTGTAACGAACTCTGATGTAGCCAAATAAAAACTCTTGATGCTCAAAATTTTTTGTCTGATATAACTCCATTAAATGAGAGTAGTTTGCCTCATATTCTTGTTCACGACCCACTAAGGAATAGAAATTAGATAGAGTATTCAATACCTTTAAATAAATCAGAGTATTTGAGGAGACTTTTAATAATATATTTTCCAATGAAGAAATAGCCTCACACTTACTGTCATATTGATAGAAGTCAATAATAGCTTTAATCCATTCAAGGTAAGTTCGATCTTCTAGTGTTAGAAAGCTACCTCTCTCTATCTCTATTTTATAAAGATATTCTAAATCGTTATAATTTCTATCATCCAATAGGCGAGCAGATAATTGCTTGAAATTAGAGAGGTTAGATTTAATTTCAATTTGTTCATTAAAAAAATAATCTAATGGTACTTCAAGTCGTTGTGAGAGTTTGAACAAAAGGTCTGCGGAGGGAATGAAATGCCCTCTCTCAATTTTACTAATCTGACTTTGTTCACAAATTCCTTCTGCAAGAGTTTGTTGGGAGAGTCTCAACTCTTTTCTTTTCAATCTGAATTTCTCTGCGAGTGTATTCATTAAAGATAATAAACCTTCCTATTTGCTTAATTTCATTATAAAATTTTTAGTTCAAAATAGCAAGTTAAAGGAATAAATAATTCTCTATGGTAATAAAAAAAAAAAAAAGTTCAAAATGTAATAAAAACAATTGACTAAGTAATATATATATGTTAGAATAAAAACAAGGAAACAGAAAGGGGTTTCATTGCATGAGAAAAAAACGTGGAATTAAAAAATTAGTTACATTTGTATTACTAGGTGTTTTTATGTTTAGTAATACAATTCCTTACCAACAGTTTATTCAGAAAGATAGGCAATATGACATTCGAGTGAAGTCACAAAAGAAGTCTAATGGACTTGATGTAGGTAAGGCGGATTAAAACCCGATATTTTGCACGAGAATGAGAGAATTATAATTTATCTGAAAAAACGAAAAATATAGAGCAACTTATTTAACTTTTTATAAGGAGGAGTTATTAGTTATGACCAACTTTAATTCAAACGAAAAATTTTGTGGAAAAAGTTTAAAATCATTGTCTGCTGATGAAATGAGTTTAATTTATGGTGCATCTGATGGTGCAGAGCCACTTTGGACGCCTACTCCTACTATTTTGAAATCAGCTGCACGTAGCTCGAAAGTATGCATTAGTGCAATTATTTCTGGTATTGGGGGGATATTTAGCTACAATAATGATTGTTTGGGGTAAATTAAAATGAAAAATGATTTTGTAATCGGAAAGAGTTTGAAAGAATTATCCCTTGAAGAAATGCAATTGGTTTATGGTGGCACAGATGGTGCTGACCCTAGATCATCAATTATATGTTCTGCTACATTAAGTTTTATTGCATCATATTTGGGTTCAGCTCAGACTCGTTGTGGCAAAGACAACAAGAAAAAATAAAATATTCAATTTTAAAAATAAAAGTTGCTCTTTATTTTCCTCTCTCGTAACTAATAATTTTGAGAGAGGTTTTTTTTTAAAAACAATAGTAAGTCGTATAGGTTGGAGGTAAGTAAATGAAATATAAATTTAAAAATGTGCATAAAACATTGTTTATTAAGGAAAGATATCAAATATTATCTGAACGAAATGATAATTCCTTAAATAACTTTTCATTAAATAATTGGCGTTCTACAATGTCAATTATTTCTGAAAATACTTTTGAAGAAATGTTGAAATTAAATAATTACAATAAAAAAATATTTTCTAACACTGTGAACTATGATTATACCGAGGAACAGATAAGACTATATTCAGAATATGCCGAAAATTCGGAATGGTATAAATTTGCGGAGGGTTCATTTGAAATATTTAGAAAACATCCCCAAAGAATTAATTTTAAGAAAGATTTTTCTAGAATTTTGGAACCCTTTATTATTAATTTGCTTAAATTAATCAATAATTATCTAGAGAATAAAGAATACGAGTGGGTTGACAAGAATGGAAATATTTTTTCCTCTCTAGTATTTTATTTAGAAGATTTAATCTATCCTTGGATTGTTAAACCTTTGGTTTTAGAGATAAATTCATTGCGTGAAAAAGGTTTACTTGAAGGGGAATCGGAGCAGCAACGGTACAAATATTTTATAACATTGTTTGACAAGGAAGAGAATATATTAAATTTTTATAACAAATATCCCGTTTTACTGAGGCAAATATCGGAGTCTTGTCTTCGGTTCTATACTTATTTTATAGAAATTTTATCAAATTTAGAAAATGATTTTAGTGTGCTAGAAGAAGAATTAGGGCTAAGGGGGAAATTAAATGATATAAAATTTGGAAAGGGTGATACACACAGCCAAGGAAAAACTGTTTTGATACTCTTCTTTGATGACGCGAAAATTGTTTACAAGCCTAAAAATTTAATAATCAATAACTCACTAAATACTATTGCTGAGTATATCCGAAAGGTTGATGAAAAAATTAGGATAAGAATACCTCGAACTATTGCTTATTCGGATCACAGCTATGAAGAATTTATTGATTATCTACCTCTAGAGCAAAAGAAAAAATTACCTGAATATTATTATAATTTCGGTGTGCTTTTAGCATTTATATATTTATTTAATGGGTGTGATATACATTTTGAAAATTTGATTTCCTATGGAGATATGCCTGTAATAATAGACTTTGAAACAATGTTACAGCAACCTCTATTTGATGATAAAACTGGTCAGAGTTTGCTGGATACCCTGTTTCACAGGGTGACTCGAACTTTGCTTCTTCCAACAGAGGGAGTAAAAAGGGAGGATGGTCTTGATGTTGAGATTAGTGCTCTTACAGGAAGTTTTAAGAAGGATGCTTTTAATGGTCAAGTTTTAATTAATTTAAATACTGATAAGGTAAAGTTTGATATTGGGAAAATTGATTTTGAAGGTGGGAAAAACCTCCCTATTCGGGATGGTGATATAGAATTTGATAAGTATATAAAAGATTTCAAAAAAGGTTTTAGGGATTTTTATTTGATATTTGAAGAGTTAAATAAAACAGAAGAATTTAAAATGCTATTAAAAGCAAACTTGTATGGTTTAAAGACAAGGGTACTTTTTAGAGACACAAATAGCTATGCTTCAGTACTATCTTTTTTATATCATCCTGATTTTTATGAAGAAATGTTAGATAGAGAAAAAGCATTGGAAAATCTCTGGAGCAATAAGTTTTCTAATCAAGGTATTGTAGCAAGTGAATGTGAACAAATGAGGTTATTAGATATTCCGATTTTTTATACAGATACAAATATCAATGAAATCTACGATGATTTTGGAAATCATTTTATTTCCCTACATCAATTTTCTGGATATGACTATTTTATGAAATATTTACCTAATAATAATTTGGAAAATTTAGAAAAGCAACTTGATATCATTGAAATTTATTTTCCAAGCTTTGATCAGCGAAAAAAAGGATATAAATTAAACTTATCTAATAGAAAAAAACTCCCAAATGAAAGTTTAGTTACTATTCTGCATAATGAAGTAGAAAATATTGCAGACTCTTTGGTTATTAATAATATTTATGACGAATATCCAATTTGGAGTATACCTGTTAATTTTAAAGATTCTAAATGGTGTCTTGAACAAACGGGTAATGATATGTATAGGGGTAGAGCTGGAATACTACTGTTTATGTACTATGTAAAAGTATTGAAAGATAAATCATCATATACTCAACTGTACAATAAAATGTTATCTGCAATTCCGCAATCTGTTTCTTTATCTAAGACCACATTTGGTTTAACTGGGGATATAGGATATTTCATTGTTCTATCCATTATAGAGGATTACGATACAAATACTCTCCCATGCTTAAATTATATAAAGAGTGTTTTAACTGAGCTTGAAAAGACTGATTTTGCAAGTGTTTCAAACAAGTCTGACTATATTAATGGTCTTCTACCTTTAATTAATACACTAGTAAGATATTATAGGAGAGGAATAGAGAGGGAACGTGTTCTAAGGCTAGTATTAAGTTTAGGTGATACGCTATATAATGATGTAAGCGAGAGAGATAATAGTAATTTTGGATATAGTTTTGGCCATGGACTATCAGGTGTAATTTTTACATTAAAAAATATTTATAAAGTGACAAGACTTAAAAAATATAAAGAATTAATTTTACAACTAGTTCCTAGGGAGAAAATCAAAATTCATTCTTTGAAGTGGTGTAGTGGAGAATTTGGGACATTAGTTAATTATCCCCAAAGTGTTCCAGAGGGAATTGTAGCTAGTTTAGATAATGATACATTTTGCCATGGAAGTATGGCCATAATAAATTTTTACATCGACTACATGAAAGAAATGGATACTAGTATGGAATTGGAGTCTTTATTGTGCAGTGTTGTAATGAATAAATCAAAAGAAGGAGAGTATCGTATCGTCCAAACAAGCAATTTCCCAAATTTTTCTTTGTATACAGGTGTGACTGGTATTGCTTATACTTTTTTAAGGTATATCGCACTGAATCAGAATGACAAAAAGATAGTTATCCCCTCATTACTTGAGATCTAGCTTAATTTATAGTTTTGTTTCTAAAATAGAGGTGTCCACTCATTAAGCAATATAAAAATACCAAGATTGACTAGTTTAATATGTAATTCTATAAAATATTTTTAATAGTGTAGCTTTTCATTAGAATAATAATATAATAAAGAAAGGTTCTATTCTAATTGCTAAACGGCTTGAGGTATATGCTACTGTTATAGAAATGATTTTAAACTAAAATCAAAACTACTCCAAAAATAGTATTGATTTTGGTTTAATACAAAACATATGTAATAATGTGAGCCAACAAAAGTCTGTTTTTGTACCATACTATCTTGAAAAATCTACTAAATTCAAATTGAGAGGATGAATTAAAATGAATAAAATATTTATATATGCAGGAGTGCGAAATCATAACTCTAAGACTTTAGAGTATACTAAGAGACTTTCAAGTATCATTTCTAGTAGAAATAATGTTGATATATCTTTCAGGACACCTTTCAATTCAGAGCTAAAAATATCTAATTCTGATTCAGAAGAGTTGTTTAAGAAAGGAATTGATAGGCAAAGTAATGCTGATGATGGAGGTATTATAAAAAAAGAGTTATTAGAGTCTGATATTATAATTATCTCTTCTCCTGTATATTTACAAAACGTATCTGTGGACACAAAAAACTTTATTGAAAGGATTGGGGGGTGGAGCCATCTTTTTCGATTAGCTGGAAAGTTTGTTGTAACATTAGATGTTGCTGAGAGTAACGGCTCTGATAATGTATCAGAATATCTTAAAGATATATTTTCATATATGGGAGGACAGATATTACACCAAGTTTCAATTACCAATTCACTCAAAGATATTGCAGAGGCTCAGTTGATGGAGGCAACTTATAAAATTGAAGATGTACTTGAAGGGAAAATTAAGTACAAAACAACGGATTATCAAGAAAGAGCTTACCAGACATTAAAATTAATTTTAGAAAATTATGATTCCGAACATTTTGAGAAGATGTATTGGGAGAAAAAACGCCTTTTTGAAGCTAATAGTTTAGAGGAATGGTATTATGTTGAAAATATTAAATAACTCTGTCATATATTTATGTTTGGCTCCGTTATTGTTCCTATTATTGATAATTTTTCCAAATGATTCATTAATCTATTTTTTTCGATTGATTTTAATTTCGTTAATATCAGTTATATTACATGAACTAGGTCATTTTTTAGTGGGAAGATGTTTATCTTATAAACTAGAGATGCTTGCTACTCCCTTTTTCTTCTATTTTAGAAAAAAAATATATTTCAAATTTCCAGTGTTATTAGCATTCGGTTATTGTCAAATGAGTAATAGAAACATTACTAATGAAAAAAATAGTGATAGGAATTTGGTGTTCTACTTCTTTGGGGGAGGTGGAGCTAACCTAATTGTCGCAATATTAGCACTTTTGGGATTTGTGCCGTACGCATCAGAATTTTTTATTTTGAATATAATTCTTTTTCTAGTTACGGTATGTTTACCAATTGATGGAACAGATGGCAATGCTATTAGAGAGATAGTTTTGTATTCAAAAGATTCAAAAACATATCAAAGATTCTTTGCGAATAGTTTCTATAATAATCCTCATATAACAATCGACGATTTTGCAAAATTAACCTCTAAAGAAAAATCTTTTTTTTCAAAATTTGAAAAATGTTTGATAAACCTTTACTTTGAAGTAAAAGGTGAAGGATCAGCATTTACAATTGCTAATAATGAAGTTTTTGATTCAAATATTCAGGAAAATATTATCCGTGAGTACTATAAATTACTACATAAATCTTCTGATTGGTTTATTCCACAGAACTTATCTTCAGAAGAAGTTGTTTTTACCTTGTCAAACTATATTTACTCGAAAAATAATAAATATTTAAAAAAGATTAAGTATCTAAAGAAATTAGTAGATTTTAGACAAGAAGAAATTATCGACTTTATTTTGAACAAGGAGGGAGTATTGTGAAAGTTCCAATGATATATCAAATGGAAAATTCAGAATGTGGATTAGCATGCTGTGCCATGATATTGAACTATTTTAAATATGAAATTTCTTTAAATGAACTACGTGAAATCTACCCATCATCCAGATCTGGATACTCTCTCCTATCTATAAGTAAAGTTTTAGGAGATTTTAATATAAGTTCCAATGCTTTTAAAGCTTCGGCAGGAGATTTAAAATCTCTCAGTTTCCCACTCATTTGCTTCTGGGAGAGTTCTCATTTTATTATTCTTGAAAAAATTAGTAAAAACAAATTTTATATTTTAGATCCTGCAAAAGGCAGGCAGAGAATGTCAATAAGTGAATTTGAAAGACATTATTCAAATATCATTTTAACATTTAAAAAGTTAGATAGCTTTATGCCTCATAAAGATAATAAAAAGTCGCCTGTTTTAAAATATTTTTTTAAGTATAGGAATAAGCTAGGGATTTTATTTTTTGTAACAGCATTATTGTATGTAATACAATCATTAGTACCTATAGCTAATAGACACATAATTGACATGAATTTCAAGGACGATTCGTATTCGTCTAGAATGTTATTTACTATATTATTTATATTTACTATTTCATTCTCACTAATGTATTTATTAAGACAGATATATGTTGCGTCTTTGAAATATATAATGGATAAAGAGATTAGCTATGACTTTATGAAACATTTGATATATTTACCTTACAGTTTTTATGAAAAACGTACTTTAGGGGATATACTTTTTAGAGCTAATTCTATTGTTTATATAAGAGAAATACTATCGAATAATTTTATAGCAGCTATACTTGATTTGTTAATGATTGTGGTTTATGCTGTGGTTTTATTTAGCTATTCTAAGTACATGGTGGTCTTTTTAATATCACTAAGTCTAGCTCTATCTATTGTAATGTATCCAATCATAAAAATCTCAAAAAATTTAATTGATAAAAATATAAAAGAAAAGGTTAATGTTCAAAATATTACTTCTGAAGTAATTTCTAAAAATAGTGATATTAAGCTAACTGGAGAAGAGGAATTTTGGATTAATAAATGGGATAATTTTAATACAAAACAGCTCATCATAGGTCGAAAACTTGATATACATTTATCAATTGTTAGTAGTATAACGAATGTTTTACAAATTATTCTCCCTGTTTTGACCCTTATTGTAGGTGTAAATATAAAAACATTCGAACAATTGACGTTAGGACAAATTGTAGCAATAAGTACAGTCTCACCATACTTTATTTCTCCTATAATTTCTTTAAGTGACAACTATATACAATTAATGTTATTAAAGGGATATTTTTTAAGAATAGAGGATGTGTTTAATACTAAATCCGAATTAATTCCAGAAAGAGTCAGTCAAGAAATAAAATTTGATAAAAAAATAGAATTAAAAGATATTTGGTATAAATATGGATTATTTGATGATTATGTTTTGAAAGGAATAAATGTTACTATTAAAAAAGGAGAAACTGTTGCTATTGTTGGAGAATCAGGTTCAGGTAAGAGTACATTAGCTAAAATTTTATTAGGTTTATTAGAACCTAATATTGGTTCAATAGAAGTTGATGGAGTAGAAAAAGAAGAAATTGGTCAAACATTGTATAGAAAGATTTTTGGAGCAGTGTTACAAAATTCAACCCTGAGTTATGGTACCTTAAGAGAGAATTTGACATTTGGACACTTTGTTTCAGATGAAGAATTAATGACAAATCTAAATTCAATTGGTCTTAGCAATGTAGTTAAATCTTTACCTCTTGGATTAGAGACAATCATCGCTGAAGAAGGTAATAACTTTTCTGGAGGACAGCAGCAAATGATACTTTTAGCTCGTTGTCTTTTGTCGAAACCTTCGGTAGTTGTTTTGGACGAAGCAACAAGTAGTTTAGATAATTTATCTCAACAAATTACAACTTCTTACTTAAGTGAAATCGGTACCACTAAGATTTTAATTGCACATCGACTAGATACTATCAAATCTGCAGATAAGATCTTAGTAATGGATAATGGTGAAATTGTAGAGATTGGGACCCATAGAGAACTTCTTGAATTAGGAGGCATTTATAAGCAATTGTATTCAAATAATTAGTTTTGGATTAAAAGGGTAAATTTATGAAGATTATGAAAAAAAAATATTGGACTTTAGCGATATTATTCTTTTGTTTGTTCAATAATTCTGTTACTGCTCAAGAAATACCTAAAAATCTTGATGGCAATATAACTCACACTCAGACTAGCGAAAGTTTTTCTGAATCTGATGAAAAACAGGTTGACTATTCTAATAAAGATCAAGAAGAAGTAGACCAAAATAAATTTTATATTCAAATCGATGAGGCAGAATTATTTGTAACAACAGATGAACATTTAGAAAAAAACTGTTGTAAATTGGAACTTGAATCACAATTAAATAACGATATCGTTAACTCTGAAAGTAATAATTTACTAGGCGAAGATAATTTAGATAATAAAATTAAGGAAAATGTTTCTCATCTAGATAATAGAGGAGGAAATTTAGAGCATGACGAAGATAACTTAGAATCGTCGATTGTAAGAGAATATAAATGGGATATAGATAAAGTTACTGGTGGAGGCGAAAGTTATGAATTATATCCCAAAAGTAATTCTGAAGTTGCAATTGCTATTTTAGATTCAGGAGTCGATTTACAAAATACTGGATTACTGAAAAATCTTTCAAATCACTCAAAAAACTATGTCCCCAATAAAGGATATTTAGGAAAAGAGGAGGGAGAGGAAGGAATAATATCAGATATTCAAGATAGATTAGGTCATGGTACGGCTGTTGTAGCTCAAATTGTAGGGGATGACAATATTAATGGAGTAAATCCTCACGTTAATGTTAACGTCTATAGAATATTTGGTACGTCGTCGGCTAGTCCAGATTGGATTGTAAAAGCAATTTTTGATGCTGTAGATGATGGCAATGATATTATCAATCTTAGTACTGGACAATATTTAATGATTGATGGAGAATATGAGGACGGAACAAATGATTTTGAAACATTTTTGAAGTATAAAAAGGCTATTGATTACGCGAATCAAAAAGGAGTAATTATAGTAGCTGCATTAGGGAATGACTCCCTAAATGTATCAAATCAGTCAGATTTATTGAAACTTATTAGTTCACGCAAAAAAGTAAGAAAACCAGGATTAGTAGTTGATGTTCCAAGTTATTTCTCATCTACAATTTCGGTCGGAGGCATAGATCGCTTAGGTAATTTATCAGATTTTAGCAATAAAGGGGATTCTGATGCAATATATGCGCCTGCAGGCTCAACATTGTCTCTTTCAGAATTAGGACTTAATAACTTTATTAATGCAGAAAAATATAAAGAAGATTGGATTTTTTCGGCAACACTAGGAGGATATACGTATCTTTATGGAAACTCATTTGCTGCTCCTAAAGTTTCTGGTACGATTGCAATGATTATTGATAAATACAAATTAAAAGATCAGCCCTATAATTATATGTTTGTAAAAAAAATTCTGGAAGAAACATTACCAGTAAAAAATGGTATAAAAGTGTTAAATATACCAAACGTATTGAGATATGATTTGAATATGTTACAATCAGAATATAAAAATGAACAAAGTTGGGATAGTTTCATAGATAATGTTAATTTAATTGAGTTGGAAGAGAGAATTCAAACTACTATTGAAATTAAACAAATAAACACACACAATATTATTACTATTGACCGAGAAGGGTACTCTCAAAATTATTTACCTAACACTTCAGAAAATACATATAATTCATTACAAGTCAGTTTAGTTGGAGTATTACTACTTTTTATAAGTATGGTAAATATTTTATGGGCTCAAAAAAGTAAATGAAAATAAAATTTGGAGCCCTCTGAAAAAGTAAGTCCTACAGTTCAACTAAAATGAGTCAAAAGAGGAATCTATCTCATAATTGGGTAGATTCCTCTTTACTTTTCTCTATTTTTGGTTGATTAATGTCATAATCCTCTTCATATTCTCCACTAATATGGTCGTGGTAGCCTGTAACTCCATGTTGAAAAGAACTGATGCCCTCGCAACATCAAAACTGTGCCTTTGTTTCAATTTCTCATTCTTAGCTTCAATCTTATACCGGTGCTTAGCCATTTCTTGAAAATAAGCCGTTTCCTGAAATCTTTTCTGAAAGTGATGGTCGTTGCTCTTGATTATGATGAAGTAGGTTTTACTATGACTTATCTTCTAGACAAAATACCTAACGAGGAGACGTTTGCTAAAATAGAGGTTTTAGGGGATTATTTATCGTGGGCTGAAAAAATTCTGGAAAAGTACAAATAGAAGAATCGTTCCAGGGTTTAAGTTCCTTTGGAACGTTTTTCAATATACTTTGTTATGGGACGGTTGCTCCGTTCATATCTTTTACTTAAGGATAAAGATCCCTCTAGCTTCTGATTTCTCTAAAAAAAATCCTTTATGCAAGTTTTGCATAGGATTCCCTTTTTGATTTTTGAATGATTAAAATAATATCAGAAGGGTTTCTATGTATATTCGGATAAAAAATTTAAGAAAAGACAGAGATTATAATCAAAGTCAAATTTCACGATACCTAAATTGTTCCCAGTCTACATATTCAAGAATAGAAAATGGTATTCATGATGTTCCAACTCAATTCTTAAAGAAATTAGCAAAGTTATATGGAGTAACTACGGATTTTTTACTAGAGATGGATAAGGAATAATACCCTTCTTTTGTCCCTTGACAACTGAATAGACCAAAGTGGGACTTTAATCATTTGTAGAGCAATTTAGCCAGATACGCCGTGAGATGAGCGAGAACTGTCAGCTATAAAATAGAGTGGTACTCTATCAACCATGACACAAGTGAGGACAATGATACTTCTAACCGTTTAGGCTGCCATCGTAAAAAGATAGTGGGTGAAACTCCCATGAGTAGTAATATCACCAATCATTCCCACTGGGATCAACTTAGAGTAACTTGTTATTAGGAGGGAATGTTTTGAAATAATCAGTAGTAAAATATAGTGTGCAACTTTCAATGCTTAATTTTTTATACTCCTGAAATATGCTGACTAATAGTCACATAATCAAAATGTTGGAATTTATAAGTGTGAATAAAAGTTTTCATACTATGTCTCCTTGGTTTTTCTTTCTTAACTTATGTGAACTCTGTCAGAAAGTCAGGCTAAATCTTATTTAGTTATAAGTAATAGCTAGCTTCTATAGAATGATAATGAAAATTCTAGATTGGATTTGCATAATACTGTTATCAGTAGATCTTCTATCATTGATTTGTTTCACCGGTATTACAGAATCTCGGTTAGTTTTACAAATAAAAATAGAACGTTTTCTATCCTAACGACGAGCAGTATAAGCAGTTTTTTCCTTTGTTTAAATAAAACTAAAATTTAGTATTGTTCAGCTTCAGAGAAGTGCTTGTGTGATTGATTTGTGAATATTTTCTATAATTTTGTAATATTTTTGAGACTATAATATATTAGATAAACATTTCTTTTGTGTTTCACTTTATTTTACAATAAGACTAATTTTTGAAAGTCAGTAATTTTAAATAGTTGATAAAATCTTTGCTCTCAGACGGTTAATAGATATGCTTATGAGAAGTGTTTAATAAATTAATTTTAGTTCAAAATGTCCAGTTTGGACACTTTGAAAGATTTCTTAGTTTTATATATTATACTTTTCTCAGGAGAAAGCTAGATGTACAGACGTTTGAGAGATTTGAGGGAAGATCACGATTTGACCCAAAAACAAATAGCTAAAATACTTTCGTTTACAAACTCAGCTTATGCTAAAATTGAACGGGGTGAGCATGCCTTGACGGCAGATGTATTGGTAACTCTCTCAAGCTTTTACGATGTCAGTACAGACTATCTATTGGGATTGACAGATTTTCCTGATAAAATTCGCTTTAGAAAATAATCTCCTCAATTTCGTAGTGTGTGAAAATGAGGAGATTTTTTATTTGTTCTTTGACAATTGAATAGTCCAAAATGGTACTTTCCTCATTTGTGGAGCAGTTTTGAATGGCTCGCCATGATAAGAGCGACATTAAAACCATCAATAAAATAGAGCGATACTTTATATGCCATGATACAAATGATATACAATGATACTTCTGACCGTTCAGGCTGCCACCGTAAAAGAGCAGCAAGTGTAATTCTTATGATGACTTCATCAGTCATGCCATGGAGGAGATTGATAAAAGATAAAAGGGAAGTGATTTTTTGAAATCAAATTTAGAAAATTATATAGTCGAGCTAGAGATGCTAAATCTATTATTCCTAAAAAAACTTATTAGTGAAAAAGAATATGAAAAAATAAAGCTGAAACTGCGTAAAATATACACAAATTAGCTGACCTTTTTTATTGGTTGCGGTAAAATAAATGCAGATAAATAGGAGGTTAAGCCATGTCAAATAACGTTGAAATTATAAAAGCAAATCCTTTAGTAACTAGAAGAAATGATAATAGTGGTTCTTTATCGAGGAGAGTAGCAGCATATTGTCGTGTTAGTTCCGATAGTGATGATCAAAAAAATAGCTATGATTCTCAAGTTCGTCATTATAGAGAGTATATATCACAGCACCAAGATTGGAATTTGGTTGACATTTATGCTGATGAAGGGATTTCAGGAACTCAAGTTGGAAAAAGACAAGATTTTCAAAGATTGATTTCAGATTGCCTTGATGGAAAAATAGACTATATCATTACCAAAGCCATTGCTCGCTTTGCTAGAAATACATTAGATACTCTCAAATATGTTCGTTTGCTCAAAGATAAACAAATTGGTGTATATTTCGAAGAAGAAAATATTGATACTTTAACTATGGATGGTGAGTTGCTATTGACGATATTGAGTTCGGTGGCTCAACAGGAAGTTGAAAATACATCTGCCCATGTTAAAAAAGGTTTAAAAATGAAGATGCAACGTGGAGAACTTATTGGTTTTCAAGGTTGTCTTGGTTATGACTATAATCAAGATACAAAGTCGATATCAATAAATGAAAAAGAAGCCAAGATAGTACGTTATATTTTTGAACGATACATTGATGGTATTGGGGGTAGGGCAATAGCTAGAGAACTTGATGAACTAGGTTATAAAACTCCGAGAGGTCTTGATCACTGGCAAGATACAACAGTTTTAGGAATTATTAAAAACGAGAAGTATAAAGGTGATATTCTAATGGGAAAAACTTTCACTGTTGACCCCATTAGTAAGAGACGTTTAATAAATTTCGGTGAAGAAGATAAATACTACATTAAAAATAATCATGATGCAATAATTAGTCCAGAAATTTTTACACAGGCGCAAGAAATTAGATTACGGAGATCAGGAAACAAAAAAACCATAGCAAATACAAAAGGTAAACGAGAAAGATATTCAAGAATGTACCCTTTTAGCAGTAGATTAGAATGTGGTTTTTGTGGTACTGTTCTGTCTAGAAGAAGTTGGCACTCTAGTTCAGAGTACAAAAAGATTATTTGGCACTGTACAACATCTATAAAGAGAGGTAAAAAGTATTGCATTCATAGTAAAGGAATAGAGGAAAAAGCAATAGAAAATGCTTTTTTACAGAGCTACCAACAGTTGTTTTATGAAAATCATAACCTAACTGAAGACTTTCTTGAAATTATAAAAGAAGAGCTTACTGATGATACCTTAAAAGTGGAATTGAATAAGATAGTTAGTAAATTAAATTCGTTGTACAAAAAAGAAGAAAAATTAGTTTCAATGAATCTTGATGGAAAAATAAGTGATTCTGTATATGAAGATAAATTTAATCAAATACAAATTGAGAAAGAAAAACTTTTAGAAGAAAAAGTAAACTTAGAAGTAACTTTAAAATCAGAAGTTGATATAAAAAGTAGATTAGAGAATTTTAAAGAAATTTTAACTTCACAAAAGACTTTGACGGAGTTTGACAAGGACATTTTTGAAAGTATCGTTGAAAAAATAATAGTAGGCGGAATAAATTCTGATGGAGAAATTGATCCAGCAATGTTGACTATAATTTTTAAAACGGGAGATTCTTCGACTAAAGATGCAAAATCTTACAAATCTAAAAGAAAGAATGCTAAAATAGAAAACGATAAATTGTGTTTTAATGCCGTAACCGATGACGAAAAAAAGTGTACAAATAAAGGAAACAGCGCATGTTGAGTGTGTAAGTTTGTTAGTGAAACGTAGTTAATCCTCAAAAGGTTTCCCAAACCTTTTGAGTCCACAGACGCATCACGTGGAGTGTGTTGCTCTGCTCGTAAAAACCTAGAAACCTTTGAACGCAAGGGAGTTTGAAAAGCCTTGATTGCAAGGCTTTTTGTATTGGCGTGGGGAAGTATCAGAGTGAGAAAATTTTTGGAATGAATAGAAGTGATAGCTAGAAATTATCAGTTTCTATTTCCATTTACCCTGTGGGTACGTGTTTGTTTCCATTGACAAGGAGTTTATGGGAATAGAAACGTCCCCACCTTACATATCTCCAGAATGGACGATTGAAATTGAGACAATTTAATAGAGATAAGCTCTTGTTATGTTTCTTTTAAGTCAATAAACTAACAATACTCAAAGTATGCTCAAAAATATGATATAATCTAGAACATAAGGCAATACTGTTTTAAAGTATTTTCTCTTAACCATGTCTCGTTAGACAAATCTGATTCGTCTGGTTTTCTAATAGATTTTAATGCTGACTTGGTTTTATAGCCATTATGCTCTCCATTATTTTAGTGTAGAACACTTTGGTTATTAGTTTTTTGTTACATTGTAAGCAAATCAATAGAGATAGAAAAAGGGATTATATGTTTAGTTATGAGGTTGTAGCAAGTTTTAACGACTTAGAAAATGCTATTTATACAACTATTTTAGAAAATGAAAATATATCCTCTATGACAATCAAGGAATTGGCCCAACTTGCACATGTATCAGTTGGAACCGTACAACGATTTTGCAAGCATCTAGGATTTGATGGATATAGCCATTTTAAGATTGCTTATAAAGAATATTTAAAAAATGAGCAAATTATTTTAAACAATCAAGACAATAATTCTTTGAAGCTATTCATTGATTATACTGAGCAAGATACTTTTTTGCAGCTGATTATGGAGGCTGTGGCAATCTTAAAGAACGTTGAACAGATTGTTTTTGTCGGAATTGGTTCCTCTGGAACTTTAGGTCGATATGGAGCGCGCTATTTTTCAAATATTGGCAAATTTAGTATGTGTATTGAAGATCCTTGGCAACCAGTGCTACAAAACAGTATGGAAAAAACTTGTGTCATTGCCTTATCCGAATCTGGTGAGACTTCTCAAACATTGGAAATTGTACAAAAATTAAAGGAAAAAGGTTGTCCAGTTATTGCCATCACAAATACATTGGAATCAACATTGTCAAGGCTATCTGATTGCTCCATAACCTATCATGTTCCTCAATTATTTTTAAATGGGTTTAATATTACGACGCAGGTACCTGTTATTCTCATTATTGAAATGTTAATGAAACAACTATATACTACAAAAGCATAAGGGTGTCTATGAATTTATTTGATTATCATAAAGCAAAAGGGCTAAATAATAGTGAATTAAGCGTGTATAATTTTATATTGCAACATAGAGATAAAGTTGCTACGATGACTATCAGAGAGCTATCGACATCTATAAATCTATCGACAACAACCATCATTCGTTTTGCGAAAAAGATGGGATTTGATAGCTACAATGATTTAAAATATGCCTTGTCAAGGTCGGAAGATAAGGAAAATAAACATCGTCACTACTTTCCTATTGATATTCCAGCAATACAATTTTTACAGACTAGTGTCCAAGATGAAGCTTTAAAAAAACAACTATCAGAGATAGCAGACTTGATCGTTCAAGCCAAACAAGTTATCTTTTTAGGGGTGGGTACTAGTCTAAGTTTGGCAGAATATGGCTCATATCTTTTTTCTGGAATCGGTATTCTTAGCTTTGCTATTACTAACCCATTTTATTCTCTGAAATTGCATCATTCTAATTTGGAGGATGTTTTGGTTATTGCTCTAAGTGTCAGCGGTGAGACAGAAGAAGTTCTAACTCTGGTACAGGGATTCAAAGAAAGAAATGCTAAGATTGTTAGTCTGACAAATACAGATATTTCCACTTTATCACAGCTATCGGATATAAATTTATCCTACTTTATGCCAGTTGCCTACGCAGATTCCTCGCTACGTTCCACTAATTTGACCACTCAGATTCCAGTTGTCTATTTTTTAGAATCCTTACGTTACCAAGTTTATTTAAAAAAATAGGAGTGAAAACTCTTGTTTTTTTTATGTAACAAATATTGTTCGACTGTACATATATTTTCTATCTCAATATCTATTGTCAGCAGGTACAGTATGTTATAAAATAGACTTGTTCATAGCGCTAGTACAAAATACAGAAAGGATAGGTAAAATGGCAAAAATACCAGAAGGCTTTTTATGGGGTGGGGCAGTTGCTGCTCACCAAATTGAAGGAGGGTATGATAAAGGTGGAAAAGGCATTTCGATAGCCGATGTGATGACGGTTGGAAGTGCTAGCCACTCTCGACAGATTACTGATGGCGTCTTACCTGACGAATATTATCCGAATCATGATGCAATAGATTTTTACAGAACCTATAAGGACGATATACAATTATTCGCTGAGATGGGATTTAAGTGTTTTCGAACTTCGATTGCCTGGACTCGTATCTTCCCAAATGGAGATGAAGAAGAACCTAACGAAGAAGGGTTGAAATTTTATGATGATTTATTTGATCAGCTGCTAGCTCATCAAATTGAACCGGTCATCACACTCAGTCACTTTGAAATGCCCTATCATCTAGTTACTAAGTATGGTGCTTGGCGTAATCGCAAGTTGATTGATTTCTTTGTTCGTTTTGCGGAAGTCGTCATGGAACGATATAAGAACAAAGTTAAGTATTGGATGACCTTTAACGAGATCAATAATCAAGGTGCAATTAATGTTCCTTGGTGCTCATGGACTAATTCTGGTGTCATTTATCAAGAAGATGAAAATCCAGTTGAGGTACTACAGCAGGTTATCCATTATCAGTCAGTGGCTTCTGCAAAAGTTGTTCAATTGGGTCGGAAAATCAATAAAAATTTCAAAATTGGTTGTATGCTGGCAATGGTACCATTTTACCCGAATACATGTGATACAAAAGATATACTTGCTAGCCAGAAGGCAATGGAGCATCGTTTATTTCACTATGGAGATCTTCATGTTTTTGGAGAGCGTCCTTACTATATCGAGGCCTTTTGTCGAAAAAATAATATCAAACTGGATATTTTACCAGAAGATCTAGAAACTCTAAAAGAAGGTTGTGTAGATTATATTGGCTTGAGTTACTATATGAGTGATACAGTGACTGCTACAGCATCTGAGGAAACAGAAGAGCTTTTCAAAGATGTTTATACTAAGAAAAATCCCTATATTGAATCAAGCGATTGGGGTTGGCAGATTGACCCTGAGGGATTACGCTATAGCTTAAATCTTTTATACGATCGCTATCACTGTCCGCTTTTTATAGTTGAAAATGGATTCGGTGCTTATGATAAGGTAGAGCCTGATGGAATCCATGATTCTTACCGCATTGATTACCTCAAACAACACATTGAACAAATGATGTTAGCGATTGAAGAAGATGGCGTAAATGTCATTGGTTATACCCCTTGGGGCTGTATCGATATTGTTAGTGCTGGTACAGGTGAAATGGAGAAGCGTTATGGCTTTATCTATGTCGATAAGAATAATAATGGCGAAGGAACTTTGCAACGAATGAAGAAAGATTCCTTTACATGGTATCAAAAAGTGATTACATCAAATGGAAACGAATTATAAGGAGTAATTAAAATGAATATTGGATTGTTTTGTGCAGCAGGTATGTCAACAAGTATTTTGGTTGAGCGTATGAAAGAAGCGGCTCAGAAAAAAGGGAAAGATGCAACAATTGCAGCTTATTCCATCAGTGAATTGGAACAAAGAGTTGGAGATATTGATGTGGCTCTATTAGGCCCACAGGTTGGTTTCCAACTTGAAAAAGCAAAAGAAATTTGTGCTTCTCACAATGTTCCTGTAGAAGTGATTGCAATGGCTGATTATGGCACTGTAAACGGTATGGCAGTTCTTAAACAAGCTTACATGATGAAAAAATAAGGAGAAGATGATGAAGGATAAACTAATTAAAAAGTTTGTTGATCGGATGATGGCCTTTGTCAATACCAAAGGTGTAACAGCGATAAAAGATGGTATTGTTTTCTCTATGCCATTGTTGATTGTTGGCTCCATCTTTCTTATCTTGGCCAATTTTCCAGTTCCAGCTCTAGCAACGATGTTAGAAACTAGTGGTATTACCCCTGTTCTCAATCAAGCAATTGGTGCGACCTTTAATATCAGTGCGATTGTAACAGTCATTGGGATTGCGTATACCTATGCTAAGCTAGAAAAACAGGAGCCGCTTGGGGCAGGTGTCATTGCCTTAGCAGTTTTCTTGCTAATCCAGCCCTCCAGTTTGATTTCTAAAAATGGGGATGTAGTTGGTAACATTATTCTGAAGGATTGGACTTCCGGGAAAGGGATGATTGGTGCCATTATCGTTGGTTTGATTGTAGGAGCAAGCTATTCTTGGTTTTTGAAGAAAAATATCAAAATCAAAATGCCAGATGGCGTACCAACTGGTGTAGCCAACGCATTTTCAGCCTTGATTCCTGCTACTGTTATCATCACAGCGGCAACGATCTTTGTCGGACTTGTTGAACAATTGTTTAAGGTCACAACGATTGAAGTGATTTATAATCTTATTCAAACACCAATGCAAGGCTTGACTGACTCATTGTTTGGTGCGGTGCTTATGTGTTTCCTTGTACCATTCTTATGGATGTTTGGGGTGCACGGCTCAACTGTAGTTGGTGGCATCATGAGTGGCTTGCTACAGGCGAATGCTTTGGAAAACCAAGCCATTTTAGATAAGGGCCTTGAATTAAATCTAGCCAATGGTGGTCATATTGTGACGATTCAATTTTTTGATCAATTTATCAATGTTACAGGTGCCGGGATTACGATTGGTTTGGTAGTTTACATGGTTGCATTTGCAAAATCAAAACAACTAAAAATTCTTGGACGTCTTGAAATGGTTCCAGCCATCTTTAATATCAATGAGCCGGTGCTCTTTGGTTTGCCGATTGTAATGAATCCAGTTTTAGCAATTCCCTTTATATTAACGCCTATTTTATCTTGTATCATCCAGTATTCAGCGATTTATTTTGGACTGACACCTATGTATGGTGCCGTTCAAGTTCCGTGGACTTGTCCTCCAATTATTTCAGGATTTATCATCGGTGGTTGGAAAACAGCCTTGTTGCAAACACTTATTTTGGTTATGTCTTTCTTTGTTTATTATCCGTTTATTAAACAGATGGATAAACAAGCTTTACAAGCTGAAATACAAGAAACAAGCGATTTAGAAGACGAAGATTGGTAAGAGAGGCATTAAAATGGACGAAAAAGTACTCGAAGTGTGTTTTCAAATTATCACCTATGTAGGAACAGCAAAATCTATGTACATCGATGCTATTCAATTGGCTAAGCAGGGTGAATTTGAGCAGGCTAAAGATAGAATTAAACAAGGCGAAGAAGCATTTGTACAGGGACACAATGCTCACCACTCACTTTTGACAAAAGAAATGAATGGGGAATTAAACCAAACAGGTCTAATTCTGATGCACGCTGAGGATCAGTTATTGAGTGCAGAAGGTTTTCGAACGATTGCTGAGGAATTTATAGCAGTCTATAAACGCTTTGAGGAAGGTAAATAGAGCAAGTTATGAAAGTAAAAATTAAGCAATGTTAATTACCTATTCAGACAGTCTTGGAAAAAATCTGAAAGACTTGAAGCAGGTCTTAGAAGGCCCTTTGAAAGATGTGGTCGGTGGTGTCCACATTCTTCCCTTCTTTCCATCGTCAGGCGACCGCGGGTTTGCACCCGTGGACTATACCAAGGTTGATGAGGGTTTTGGAGATTGGAGCGATATTGAGGCACTCAGTCAAGACTACTATCTCATGTTTGATTTCATGATTAACCATATCTCAGCCAAGTCGCCTTATTTCCTTGATTTCCTAGAAAAGAAAGATGATCCGCCCATGCGACAAGGTGAAACCGAAGGTCGAGAAGGTATCATGGGGTATAGGTCTCATAGAATGAGGAGGGAAACAGACGAAACGATACGGTAACAGAGAACTGCATAGTGTGGTGATGCCTTTTACCGACTGATATAGGATTGTAGAGATGGTAAACTGGATAGGATTTTGGTCAAGTTGAGTAGTTATTTTGACAGGAATATCATGTGCCAATTTCTCGACAACATCACAATCTCAGGAAGTGGGCAGATTCCTGTAACTTTCCTTGAAGGAAGAGAAGTTGACTTGTAGGAAACTGCAATCGAAAGGTTGCAGTTTTTTGTGTTGTTTCGTGGTATAATAGGCTAAAACGATAAACGGTATGATTTGTTACTAGCTGTAGGAGTTTTATTATGGGTAAGTGGACTTGTCAATGCGGATATCCAATGAATGACCATGCTGCCCCAGACCCGAATGCTTTCTCGGTATTCTCGGATGAGTTATGGGAAGAGATAATGGATACCGCAGATGAAAATAATAAGATTGATTATTATGATATTTCTGATGCTTCGTACTATGCTTGGCAATGTCCAAATTGTCATAGCTTGATGGTATTCGGTGAGGATGAGAATCCAAATCGTTATACTTTTTATAAGTGGATAGATTTAGATCGTAAAGAGAAGGAGCTAACTGATCAAGAAACTGATTCAAATTCATCAGTTGTAGTTTATAGAGTTGCATCAGTCACTTTCTCAGAGTTTGGCGAGGAGTACACCTATATTTGTGAGGATGAATCAATCAGGGAAGACCATTTTGTGGTTGTACCTGTTGGAATCAACAACGTCGAAAAGATTGCTCATGTTGTGAAGATATTTCAGGCTTCGCAAAAAGATATCTCATATCCAATTGACAAGTTAAAGCGTGTGATTAAGCGTTATTCTGATTTTGATAAAGAGAAAGCAAAAGAGATTGCAGCGGAATTATTAAGAACAGGTCGATGTTTGCAAATAGATGATTTTTCTAAATCAGTAGCAGATGACTATTTCGATATTTTGCACAATAAACTTGGATACTGGTGGTTGGAACTGAATGGCGTTCCCATTCCAATGAAGGTTGTCCTATTGAATACCAATTATGAAAAGTATCACGTTGACTGCGCTATACATATCAAACCTTACAATATGCACTATAGTACTTTCCAATCGTTAAAGTTATGTACCGACTTTGAGATAGACGCTGCGAGATGGGTCGATGTTATTTCTGATGAATATGTTTGGGGAAATTCCTGGGAACTTGGTGGTATCCAGTTTGGAATTACCTGTAATGAATCACCAGAGTTTGAGGATGAGGTGACACTTGGCAAATACAGTCGTGTCCCATATTATAACGACTGGCATCCAGATTGGAGCGAGAGATATGGCTTTAATGTAGTTTGGAAACCACATGAATCTGATGAAGACTTGTCGGTAGACTTTTACATTTCTTAGAGTAATAAAGTCGTTCAATAATATAATCACAAAGCCAGTCTAGTTCCGTTCATTCTAACTACTTTAAAGGATTAATTATATGTTTGATACAACTGAGTCAGGTTATTACAATAACGGTGAATCATTTTTTATTAATGGTGGACTACATGATAAGAGTTTACATGAATTATTACCGATAATTCAACATGAGACTGTTCACCATCGAATTTTCCATACATCTTCTTTGGGTCTACTATTGATAATGTTTGAAAAAATATCCCTTACAGATTCTACTAGAGATGAAATTTTACAAGGGGTTAGTAAATATTATAAAAGAATGCAAGAGCAGCTTGCTACATATATAGAAATGTTGAGACTCCTTGAGAAATCTGGAGTGGAAGCATTTAAAAATGAAGCAATATACATGAGAGAATATAATAAAGTATATTTCAATTATTTTAAGAATCTTTCATATAAGAACAAGCATCTTGGTTATTTTCGGATTATCAATTATACAACGGAAAAAATACAATCATTGATTAATTGTCTACTATTAATTGGTAGAGATGCGTTTAATATTGATGTTACTAAATTTGGTCTAGAATCTATAACAACTCTTTCTCAGTTACAAACTGTAATGTCAGAAGGGCGTTGTTCTAGATGCAATTCTTACAATAAATGTAGTTGTGGCATAGAGCGTCGACTTGACTTCAATCCCAATAGGAGATTTAGTAAATTAATACAAACGATATCATGGGTTAATGGAGAGTTTGAGTATGATCAGAGTGTGATTGAGTGTAGCACTCTGGAAACCAATGGAATTGATGATTATATTAAAATTGTAGAGCAAAATTATCCTTCAAATTTCATGGTGCGTAACAGATTAAGTAGTTTTTATTTAAAAGAGGATAACTCAAATACCTTCGGTTTACCCGATTTAGCACATTCTTTCCCATTTTTAGAAATTAGTGGAGAGAACTATGATACTCCAGAGATAAAGTACATTGCTAATCCAGAAGAGTTATTTAGTTTAGATAATATAAAGTATATTAATGTAATTCCTTCAGGCTGTTTGTTAACGGTAAACGTCGTTTTATCGAACGGAGAAAATTATTATTGTATGTACGTTGATGACGAGTTGAATAGTGGTTTTTTACTAGTTTTACAATTGGCCTATCGCAATAATGCAATATTACAATTCCATGATTTTTATATTTTTAAATATCCTAATTGGAAAGACCTATTAGCTGCTTTACCAAACACTAGCTATATCTTAATTTCTAATTCGATTGCTGCAAGCGCTCAAAATATACAAAAATATTTTACTGGAGTCGAGTTCACGATTGTAAATATGGATGGCTATAGTATACTGGTGATGAGAAATAATACACTTTTTTTGCTTCAGCCCATTATTAGTCAACTATCAGATATAATCAAAAATACTTTCACAAATTATAATTCTAACATTTTTATTGAAAGTTTTGATAATCACAATGAAATTGTGAAGATAGGTAAGGAAATGATGCTTGGTAATATTTTGGCTAAAAAAGTGTCTAAAGTCGATCTTGAAGATAAAGTAAAAAAAAGTTTGGGTCTTTAGTATGTTTTTCGTACAACAGTATTATTTAAAACTCTATCAATCCCCTTTCGTTCTATAGTACAGGAGATTGCTATCGGCACACGTCGAGTGTGTAGCTCTGCTTGTACCAGCTGAGGTATCGGCGGAGTAGAAGTAGATGATCTGCCCATGCGACAAGGTGAGACCGAAGGTCGAGAAGGTGCCCTGGGGTATATGACTCGCAGAATGAGGAAGGAAACCGACGAAATGATACGGTAAGTCCGAACCGCTGAGTGCGTGGATCTGCTCTTCCGATCTGAGACAGCGAAAAGTAGAAGGGGATGGTATTGGTATCAATCAATGAGTAACAAAGTAACAGCATGATTCGTAACATTTGCTTGTAATTTGCGGAGGAACATCAGTATGGATGGAATAACAAAAGATTCTATAAAAACGGCTAAACTAATGAAACAATTATGGCCCCAATTAACCGATAAAGAAGCTATTGATGAAGTAAAAAGATATACGAATGGCAAAAATACTGCAATCTTTACTAAAGTTGAAGGTGACACAATTGTAGGTCTAGCACTATGTTCACTCAGATTTGATTATGTTGAAGGTTGTAAATATAGTCCTGTGGGATTCTTAGAAGGGATTATTGTCGACGAGGAATATCGTTTAAAGGATATTGCTAAAAACCTCTGTACAAAATGTGAGGAATGGGCGAAAAATAAAGGATGTAAGGAATTTGCAAGTGACTGTACTTTAACGAATACGGATTCTATAAAATTTCATCTCAATATTGGATTTCAGGAGGCAAATAGAATTATTCATTTTAAGAAGAGATTATAATTTCAGAACGTGGTCAAAATTTATGTATCTATAGAAAGTGTGAAAGATTGGACGAACAAATTTTTTTGATGGGTGGAAATCCGCCGATAAAGAACCATACGATTGTTAATAAAATTGTGTCATCAAGGAAGATCGAAAGAATTGTCATTTTTACAGTTTATCGAGAAAATTGGGAACCGTATATGAAAAAGTACACGGAAGTTTTCCAAAGCCATTTTCCTAACCTAACCACTAATTACTTACTCTTGGACACTGAGCAGATTGATTTTGATAGCTATCTAGATGCTGATGTCATCATCATCGGTGGTGGAAATACGGAAAAGTATTTAGCTACTTACGTCAATCAGCAGTTCAAAAATTATATCGATCGTATGCTGAATAAAGGGGCGAAAGTTATGGGATATTCTGCAGGAGCCCTATTATTAGGAGAAAAAGTCTATGTTTCACCTAATGATAATGCAGATCATCAGATAAAGATAAAAAATGGATTAGGACTCTTTAGTCAGTTTTTAATTAGTGTCCATTATGATTCCTGGAATGATAAAGCTAATAAGGATAGAGCTGAAGAACTCGTTAATGTTCCCATAATTCCACTAAATGATCATTCCTGTCTTGTATTAGATAAACTTGGAAACATTATTGAGAAAATTGACTAGATTCCATTATCTAAATCTTGATCTAGGTGACTAAAGTGTAGACGAACTGGATGGGTTACTAGTGAAAACTGCAAGAAGTGTTGGAAAGTGAATCGGAGAGTGCTTGATGAATTTTATTAGTAAGATAGGCATAAATAAAGGCTGGTCAGATGATAAAAAATATTGTGTGACAGATCAAAATCAGCAAAAATATTTCTTGCGTGTTTCTGATAAGGATAAGTTAGGTTCTAAAAAATTTGAATTTGATATGATGGAGAAGGTGGCTTCTCTTGGAGTTCCGATGTGTAAACCGATTAGCATTGAACTCTGCGATGACGAAGTACATTCTTTACACGAATGGATAGACGGGAATGATGCAAGAGAAACCATTTTAACTGTTTCGAAAGAACAACAATACACTTACGGAGTAGAAGTAGGAAGAATCCTTCGAAAAATTCATTCACTTCCTGTTACAGAAGTTCGTGAAGATTGGGAAGTCTTTTTTAATCGTAAAATTGATGACAAAATCAAAAAATATAAAGAATGCCCCGTTCAATACGAAAATGGTCAGATTTTTATTGATTTTTTAAATGCAAATCGAGAATTGTTAAAAGACAGACCTCAGGTTTTCCAACATGGAGATTATCATATAGGAAATTTCATGATTGGTGAAGATCGTAAAATTTATGTCATTGACTTTGATCGATTTGATCTTGGAGATCCTTGGGAGGAATTCAATCGTATTGTATGGTCTGCTCAAGTCTCTCCCTCTTTTGCGTCTGGTATGATAGATGGATATTTTGATCATAAGGTTCCGGATTTATTTTGGAAGCTTCTCGCTATCTATATTCTAAATAACATAGTTGGTGCTCTGTCATGGGCTGTACCTTACGGAGCTGAAGAAATATCAGTAATGCAACAACAAGCTAAGGAAATTTTAGAATGGTATGATGATATGAATCAAATCATTCCTAGTTGGTACTTGAACAAGAAGAAGACTGAATAATGTAAACGTTGGAATATCATTTTTGGAAAATATGACACGATTATTTGCCCAAATTTAAACACATCTGACTATCTTTAATATGGGTGATTTTAATCAATACAAGTTAAACTGGTATAGTAAGGAGTTTAAATATGAAATTCCATGAATTTGGTGATAAGAATTTGTCTCCTATCTTACTGATACATGGCGGTGGCAGTTCTTGGTGGAATTATCTTCGTCAAGCACGGATCTTGTCAGAAGAATACCGTGTTATTCTACCCACGCTGAATGGCCACGGTGAAGAATATCCACTCGATTATGTTTCTACGGAAGATTCTGCTTTGGAGATCCTAAACTATGTCAAAGCAAACTGTGGTGGAAAGGTGTTTGCGATCGGTGGCGTTTCACTTGGTGGTCAAATTGCCATGGAGCTTTTGACATTAGACAGCGAGATAGCTGAGAAGGCCATCATAGATGGAAGCCTCTGTATTCCTCAACCAAGATTAGCTAAAATCAGCATCTTTCTAGTATCCTTATTTGGTAAACTGATGTTCAGTAAATTCTCTTGCAAACTTCAATTAAGCATGATGAACAAACTCTATCCTAAACTCGCTTATCCAGAGGAGATAAAAGCATATTATTTGGAGGATCTGCCAAGGACGACTATCAAAACATTAGTGACCATTTACAAAACCTATATGGGGCGTTACAAGCTCAAGGACACGATTTCTGCTAGTAAGGCCCAGGTTCTGTATATCTATGGTGAAAAAGAATTGAATGGTGTGAAAGCATCGGCGAAATTATTTCAGCAGCTACATCCCAACACTATCCTGTATGAAGCAAAGGGGTATAACCATGGCTATCTATCAGCTTACCTGCCTCAAGAGTGGATTGATTTGGTGGTACCATTTTTGGAGAATAACGATTGATTATACTTTATTAATTTAGAAAGCAGAGTTTCATGGAAGTCAAAAAATATAGTCCGCTCAATTCATTAAAAAAGATAGCAGATAACCTCTGGATTGTAGATGGGGAAGAAGTACTGATGAATTTCAAACTCTTCAAAGTGCCTTTTTCAACTAGAATGACAGTTATCCGTCTGCAGAATGGTGGTCTTTGGGTGCATTCGCCGATTAAGCCTAGTGATAATTTACTTTTTGAAATCAAGCAATTAGGTGAGGTAAAACACCTTATTGCACCCAATGTCTTACATTATAGTTATATAAATGAGTGGCACGAACTATTTCCGGAAGCAGAAGTATGGCTAGCTAGTGGTGTTCAAAAGCGTGCCAGAAAATCGGGAATGAATTTATATTATGGTCATGAACTAGAGAAAGCCAATTGGAACGAGGAAATTTGTTTTACAACATTTGAGGGAAGTTTTTACGTGAAAGAGGTTGTTTTTTTCCATACTGAAAGTTCAACTCTAATTTTAACGGATCTTATTGAAAACATAGAAACAGAAAATTTATCGATTTTTGAAAAGCTACTGTTAAAAATAGGTGATAATCACTATCCAAATGGTAAAACACCAAGAGATTTAAGAATGACCTTTTTATTTGGTAAAAAACAAGCATTGAAGAGTTATCATAAAATAAAGAAATGGGAACCTAAGAATATTATTATTTCTCATGGACCGTGTATCATTGGACAAACAAAAGAGATGTTAAACCAAGCGTTCTTTTGGCTAGAGAAATAGGAATTTACTATAAAGAAATTAATAAAATATATCTAATATAATTGACTAAAATTACTTGGAGTTGTTAAATTAAGATGTGGAATTTACTTAAATTGTTGATTCTAAGAGGTATCAGTTGACACGAGAGAAAGAATATAGATTAACTAACGGTATCTCTTAATTAGATTTAGTGAAAGAAGAATCCATTTTTCACTTGAATCCCTTCTCTTTCGTATGGTAGAATGTATATACAAATTGTATGTACAAAGGAGAGGTAGAAATGGCAAACACGAAAGCAGTGAATTTTCGAGCAGATGAGATGTTTTACCAGAAAACAAAAGAGGTACTTGCTGATGAAAAAATTTCTGTGTCAGATGTCCTAAATGCAGCACTTCGAAAAATTGCTAACGGGACTGTGGATCCAAGAGAATTTGTTTCAAGTGATTTGCAGAACACGCAGTATCAAGTGGCCTTTGAGGATTTGAAGAAGGAGATTTTAGTTGGGCACCAGGAAATTGCTCAAGGGAAAGTCACTTCTGTAGCCGATGTGAGAAAGGAATTTGGTCTTGACTAAGTTGAAACGCTATCAGGTCTTTCTTGCAGATCAGGCTAAGCAGGACTTGCGTGGCATTCACGACTATATTCTTGTGAATTTTTATAGCCAGCAAGCTGCAGATGGCAAAGTTGATTTGCTATTAAGTGCTCTTGAGACCCTAGAACTGTTTCCAGAAGCCTGTCCTCTGGTATCAAGCCGGGGGTATGGTGATATGACAAATGATGGAAAACCCTATCGTTATATGCCAATAGAGAACTATCTCGCATTTTATTATATGGAGAAGCATACAGTGTATGTTGCTCGTATCCTAAGTGCAAAGCAGGATTGGGTCAAGATTTTTTATAAGTAGGATGAGGAACTTTGTGTTGCACTTCATTTTACAACGTGGCTCTTATAAAAAAATAAGACTGAAACCAAGGTGAAAACTATATGGTTCAGTCTTTTATCCTATTTATGTAGTATAATGAAGGGAGTAGGGGTTCTCCTTTTTAATAGATTTTTTCCAAGCTGATATTAGTCATTCTATTGAGTTAAAATCTAGATTAGAGATAAGAAAGTTGAGTGAATTCGAGAGATTGTTTCTTATTTTATTTTAGAGAATTATCTTATCAGGGAACCATTTCCCTACACTTGGATGACAGGGCTTTTTTTAGGTGTGGGATCTCTCTATCTGTCCATACTTTGGGTGATCCTTTATTTTAGTGCTTTTGTCATAGAATAGGCCCAAAGGAATATCTGGCTATGGATTGTCATCGGTATAGTTGTTATGGCATCTATAGTAGCAACTCCAATAAGGAGATACTACTTTGATTTATAAGTCATTTTTAATTTTAAGTCAGTTTCTGATGGCAATTATGTAGAAAGAGGAAAAGCATGAAGCAATCACTTGAATTTTTAAAAGATAGAATCACTGATAAGATGCCTTTAGAGGATATGGTAGAAATCTTTGAAGATTTGTGTAGCGTTCCTATTGAGGATGAGATGATTTTATTTGAGACAGGGGCATATTCAGCTATATCTAATAAACCCTTGTTTCAACTATCGTTAGTAAGGCAAGCTCCAAATGAAGATGAAGAGTTTTATCAAGTTCACCTTGATATTTTCTATGAAGCTAGTCAAGATAATCAAATCTTCAGTGAAGCCATCTGGGACGAAGATATCGAGGAAAATATTTTTGATTATATTAGAGCCTCAGATGTATTTGCTTATGCTAAAAAGCAAGAATACCTAGCAGTCAATATTTATCTGGATGAAACTTAAGAAGAGTAGTAAAGGAAGGAAATCTGGTGGAAAAAAATGAACATTCTTGATCTTAATTCTAATCAGAAGGAGACGATATTATTAATCCATCCAATGTTATCTTCTGCACAAGGGATGAAATCGCTGATTGCAGATCAGATGGGACAAGAGTTTAGATATATCATTCCGGATTTATCTGCACATGGGCAATCAGCTTCGACCATTTACGAATCGGCTCTAAAGGAAAGCCAAATGATTTATGAATATTTAAAGGATCATCATATTAAAGACTTGCGTTTAGCGTTCGGTGCTTCTTTGGGTGGAGTCGTTTTACTAAAATTATTGAAATATAAGGATATCGGGTTTGGTAAGGTTGTTTTTGAGGGGGTAAGTTTATGGACAAAATCACCTTTGCTTGATGTATTTACTAGGTACCTATTGTTAAAAAAACATAGAAAAGCTATACTCAACAGAGATCTAGCTGTTCGAAAGATGGTTTCACTTTATGGAGAAAAAGGAGTGATGATGGCAGATTCTTTCATTGCTATGGATGAAGAAAGCATCAAACATATTTCCCATGATTGTGCATTTGTGGATTTGCCCAACCTTACGCCAGAGGAACAAAAAAGTTGTGTATTCTTTTATGGTTCAAAAGAATTCGACTTGATAGCTGCTAAAAAAGTTCTCCCCCAAAAGTATCCTCAAGCCAAATTTCATATTTGGCAAGGATATGGTCACTGTCGCAAGATCACTGAAAATCCTAGAGCCTACTCTATGATTCTGCGAAATGAAATATTTAGTTCGAACTGTTGATTGGGTAAGCTTGTTACTGAAACAGTAATAGAGTGAAATAGCGATAGATTAAATAATGACTAAACTAAGGAATTTGCAAGTGATTTCATTTTAAAAGTTAATTGTTGGCTTTTTTTCAGAATGGGCTTAAAATTTTGTACGATTAATGGTGGATTTTTCCCATTATAATCTCTCCACAGTTTTATTACGTATATGAATTGCAATCGGAGTGATAAGTAGGTATAGCAAGGTCAAAATGATAAAAAATCCGATATCAGCATCCAAAAATACATAAACGATATTAAAGCCAAAATGCATGAAAATAGAATAAATCAGGTTATTATATTTTTCCAAAATAATATTCATACAAATAGTAATAGATGTAATCACAACTATATTAGCAATAATATAAGGAACGGCCCGCTAGTCCGTAAATTTTGAATCTACAACCCACAGAAGTGTATGCCAGAAACACCAGACTAGGCCTTGGTAAATAGAGGATTTTAAAAAATGATATTTTTTATTAAATTCTTCTCTCATATAACCACGCCACCCTAATTCTTCACCAGTCGGACCTGATGTAAATGATAAGAATATACTTAGTGGCAATGATACGGTTCCTAGATTGATGTAGGAGAACATTGTTTTTTGGGTCATAAGTGAGTAGAGGAAGAGTGATAAAATACTGAGCCCAAATGTAAGACCAAATGAAGATAGAAGTGGGAGTAACGACACTTTAGCAGAGAAACACCTCTTAAGGAAAGTTGTTCTTTTCTCATCAGTCCTGAAATACTTCCATCCAAATAAAAGAAGGTATGATGGAGACCAAGCGACAATATTTCGTACAATCCACATGATAACAGGTGGAACCTTAAATATTAAACTTGCAGGAGCTGCTACAAAAATAATGAGTGCCCAAACAAGTACATAAGAACTGATGATGTATCTTTTTAAATAATTTACATTCATTTAGTTACCCTCTTTCTTCAGCTGTATAGATAACTAGTTCACTCTTAATACCATTCAATTCAATTATATTATCTGCATCGGGTGAATCGAAAGGTTCAGTTTTTTGCCCATTTTTTTCATAATAAATATTTGTCCCAATCCCTTTGGTAACAGCAGTGAATAGGCTGTTTTCAGGAATACGAATTCTGGACGTTGCTGAAATCTGGTTAATGTCAATTTCACCGTTTAATGAATGACATAATACTTCCATATCAAGATTACAGTTTATTTTTACTTTACCTGAAATATCTTCTAGGGTAATACGAGATGTTTTAAGGTCAAGTTCGATATTGTCACATTCTAGGGAGTGAATTTCTACAGACTCTGCACGAACCGCGCATTCAATGTGACTAATATAGCGAGTTGGGATTTGCACAAAGATACTGACCGTTTCTTTAGCCGTTGCCTCTGTTACACCATTGTAACGTTTTACATCTAGGTCAATTCTTTTTCTACTATCATCAATTTTTACTTTAAAATCATTTTGAAGTGTAGAAAGAAGATTGGATACCAGACGAACTCGAATCTTTTCTCCCTTGTATCCGGACAATACAAACTTTTCTGCGCCTCCAAATTTCATATCATAGCTCTTGATCTTATCGATATCATACTCTGTGATACTCTCAAAAAGATATTTGCTTGTCTTAAGACTAGTTCTTTCATTACAGATTAGCTCATCGATAGAGATGTTAAATAGGTTTGAGATGGAAATCATATTTTCGATATCTGGAATACCAGCACCAGTTTCCCACTTTGTTACAGCCTGTCTTGATACACCGATTTTTTCAGCTAAAAGTTCTTGTGACATCCCTACTTGTTTACGTATGGATTTTAATTTTTCAGCAAATGTCATGTTGTATGACCTCCTCTATATTTTATGATGTAGTTTGTCATAAAGTAGCAATATGACTGATTTTAGTATAGAATAAACGATGATTACAGCACAAGCAAGTAGAGGTTGCATTCTCATTATTTTTGCTACTTTGCGTGGCATTTATCGTTTTAACGTTGATTTTTAGCATTATTTTAGTTATTTTACCATACATTAAAATAATAGAATTAAAAATAATATTTTGAAATCTGAACTGCACCCCAAAAGTTAGACAGAAAAAAATCTAACTTTTGGGGTGCAGTTCAATTTTTTTTTTAAAATTGAGAAAATATTTTTAGAAAACGATGTCAAATATAGTTGACATTAAACAACTAATATTGTAAAATAAATGTATCAAATATATTTGACACATTTGTGATTAGGAGGTGCCAAGTGAACCGGGTGAAAAAATACAGAGTCAATCTTGGTCTTTCTCAATTGGCTTTGGCAAAAAGTATTGGAGTTTCCAGGCAAACGATTAATATGATTGAGAATGGGAAGTATAACCCTTCTTTAGATCTCTGTATCAATCTGGCAAAAGAGCTTGGGACGGATTTGAATTCTTTATTTTGGAGGATCGATGATGATGAATAAAAACTGGCAATTGAAATGTGTTAAAGCCTTCTACGATATTACAGGTGAGCTTGACGAATACAAGGAAAAAGAATTGAGTACCTTTGGAAACAACATGTACATGCTCTTTATGTCGGGGATTATCCTTGGATTCCTGCTCAGTTTCATGTTCACTACAGATTGTGTCGGTGTGATCACGTTTTTAGTATTTTGCTACTCTCTGTACCAACAAGAGCAGGTGATTCATCGTTTGGAACTCGATATCTATGAGGTTTCAGAAGATGAAGTAGGAGAGGCGAAGAAAAAAATGCTAAAAAGAACTTTCCTTCAAACTTTGATTGTGATGGGACTGGCTATTTTTGTTGCTATCGGTCTTTGGAGAACAGGATTGCTACAAGAAAATAAGATAAGCTTTGAAATGTATTTCACTTTTATTTTCCCTCTTGTCATTGGGCTGATTACCATTATTAGTTTCTTGAGTAGTTTCATTGCAAATAGAAGAAAAATCAAGGTGATTCGGGAGTAGATCCATCAGAGATAAGACTGGATATTTATATTAAGATTAAGCTAAAAGTAAATGGAACCCATTATGATGAAAGAAATGAGTAAGTATGAATAGAATAGTAGACGATCAGATAGTACTTATTCCCTATTATAGGAATGATGAGATCTCCCTTCTTTGGTATCAAGATAGTGAGGTTTGCAAACAAGTGGATAATACTGATCAGATTTACGATGTAACAAAACTTCATAAAATGTATGATTACCTATCTTCACATGGTTCTTGCTATTATATCCAATATGAGGGAGTGTTAGTTGGAGATGTGACACTTCAAGATAATTCAGAGCTTTCTATAGTGATAAGCAAAGAGTATCAGAATTTACATATCGGAAGACGATGTGTTTCTGAAATGATACAGTTGGCCAAAGAGAAAGAAATGGTTAAGGTTACTGCTCAAATTTATCCTTTTAATACTCAAAGTCAAAGAATGTTTTTGGCTTTGGGATTTCAGAAAGTAGATGAAGAGTGGTATGAATATAAGTTGATTTAGAATAGTTGTGTATCATTTTATGTATTAAAATAATAGTCAATATTTTATACACTAAAAAATATTAAAGTAAAAATAAACTTATTGAAAAATCTAATTGACATAGGAGAAGAAATTGCCTATCTTCTGTGTTTGTAACCGCTTTTTTCTGCTATAATATCACTAGATAGAAATGTGGGAGTTTCAATCATGATTACAAAACGGTTTTTGAAAAATGTTATTGTTGCGATAGTCTCGGTTTTTATGTTCTTGGTCGTTGTTCAAGGGGCCCAAGCTCAGCAAACTGGACTCGATTACCAGAGTCTTCATCTACTGCCTTTTAATGGCAATAAGCAGCTAGTACTGGGGGATTTTGATCATTTGGGTCGTGCAACCTCCGCTCATATTCAGCTGCAGGACAAGGATGAGCCAAAGAAAAAAAGAGAACCACGTCTCAGCTATAATCCGGTTGGCTGGCACAATTATAAGATTGCTTATGGAAATAAAGGAAAGAAGGCCTGGTTGTTCCATAGAGGGCATTTGATCGGCTATCAGTTTAGCGGTCTGACCAATGAAGGGAAAAATCTGGTTCCTCTAACTGCCTGGACCAATACGGGGAATTATAAAGGGACAGCAGATAGCAATGTGGAGGGCATGCTCTACTACGAGAAACGACTCGATAGCTGGCTATCCACCCACCCCAATTATTGGCTGGACTACAAGGTGACTCCGGTCTATACGGGGGATGAATTAATTCCTCGGCAGGTGACCTTGCAATATGTAGGAATTGATCGAGATGGCAACCTTCTACCAATCAATTTAAGTAGTCCCAAAGAGTCAGTAGATGCTTATGGGATCACCACCGTTACCTTGGACAACTACTCTAAGAATGCGACCATTGACTATCTCAAGGGGACTGCCAAGCCATCTTTAGTGCCGACAGAACCAAGTAGTCAACCTCAACCTGCTAGTCCTTCTGTAGAGACGCAACCAAGTCAAGCCCCTCAACCGAGTCAAGCAGTAGAGCCAGTTCAGCCAGTCCAACCTGTCGAGCCTGCAGCACCAATTCCTCAACTAGCTCCAGTTGTTTATGTGGCCAGAAATGGGAGTGCGGATGTTTATTGGTATTCTAAAGATAGCATGCCACGAAATACCAACTTTGCGAAAGTAGTTGAAATGTCAGAAGAGCAAGCGCTAAGTCTTGGAAAGCGGCATACAAGTAAGGAATGAGTATAAGTTATTATGATAATGAGAAAGCCCAATCGCTGGGCTCTTTGTGTAGGGTAAGTACTAAATAGGAGAACTAAAATGATTGAAAATATGCTATAATAATAGGACGGAGGTAGAATATGACCTTAGATATAGATAAAGAAAAAATGATGATTATGGGTGTGATTTTTGACAACAAAAAGGTTTTTAAGAGCGTCTGGTTTGCTCTGAGCACCAATATGATTGAAGGATGGCATCCCACGGTAGAAGACGTGGAGCGACTGAGAGAAGAGGCAGTTGCATTAGGAGTTGGATAATGGTCAGAAAAATATATGATGGGTATGATTATATAGACCCTGATAATTTATACACCTATCCCCATTCATCTGTTCTCATAAATAAATTTAATGAGAAAAATGATAATAAAGCACGAGAATTAGAATATCGTTTAGTAGCAAGCCAAAGTTTAAAACTGTTTATTAATCCAATTGAAGTAAATACTGTTTCAGATATTTTAAAGATTCATAAGTTTCTTTTTGAAGGAATGTATACTTGGGCAGGTCAATACCGTCAAGTAAATATCTCTAAAAGTGGAAATGCTTTTATGCCAGTTCAGTCTTTTGATATGGCAGAAAAATTTTTAAATACCTTGCTTTCAAACTATTTACTTAACGCAAATAATAAAATTGAGATTTGTAAAAGTTTAGCTGAGATATTAGATAATCTAAATTATTTTCACCCATTTCGAGAAGGAAATGGTCGTACTCAACGAGAAGTTATCCGTTCTTTAGCTTTGATGAAAGGGTATGAATGTGAAATTTCAATTGGTTTAGATGATGATATCTATCACTTATATATGGATGGAACAGTTTATGGAGATACTAGTAAGCTCGAACAACTGTTCAATAAACTATTAACAGAAATATAGATCTGTAGTATATTTTAGTAGGAAACAGTATAAAGTGATGCTTATAAGGTAAAGTCATTGCTTCAACAAAAATCTTTAAGCCCAATTGCTGGGCTTTTTGTTTTGCAATACAATTATAAAAAGTGAGTAATCTAAAATGATCTCTCAGAATCTTGCAAACGTTTTTATAAAGTAGTATACTAGAAATAGTTTATGGAATCGTTTGCATAAATTGGTAAATGATGAAAAGAGAGTATAGTAGGAGACGAGACAGATGGAATTAACAGCGATTTATCACAGGCCTGAATCGGAGTACGCCTATCTTTATAAGGACGGCCAGCTTCACATTCGCATCCGGACCAAGAAAGAAGATATCAAACGAATTGTCTTGCACTATGGGGATCCCTTTATTTTTATAGAGGATCTTTATGAGGCAACTAAGGAAATGGACAAGGTGACGACAGACGACCTCTTTGATTATTGGCAAGTGTCGGTATCTGTCCGCCATGCCCGGATCCAGTACCTCTTTGAATTAGAGGACACAGCGGGAGAGAAGGTCTTGTACGGAGATCGGGGTGTGGCAGCCTACAACAAGGAGAACCTGGACTTCGTCATGAACGGTTTTAAGCTTCCCTTTATCCATGAGATTGATGGGTGTGCTGTTCCAGATTGGGTGGCTCATACGGTTTGGTACCAAATCTTTCCTGAGCGCTTTGCCAATGGGAATCCAGCCATTTCCCCAGAAGGTGTTCGTCCTTGGGATGCCTCTATTGCTCCTCAAGTATTGGATTTCTTTGGTGGTGATTTGCAAGGGATCATCGATCACTTGGACTATTTGCAGGATCTAGGGATTACAGGGCTCTATCTTTGCCCGATTTTTGAATCGCCGAGCAATCACAAGTACGATACCATTGATTATTTTGAAATTGATCGACATTTTGGAGATAAGGAGACCTTCCGCCAGCTAGTGAAAGAGGCCCATGCGCGTGGGATGAAGATCATGCTGGATGCCGTCTTCAACCATATTGGCTATGATTCACCCCAATGGCAGGATGTGGTCATATACGGGGAGGATTCGATTTACAAGGACTGGTTCCATATCAAAGAGTTCCCTGTCTCCTCAGAAAATCTGTGGAATAGTCGCAACTTATCTTACCATGCTTTTGCCTTTGCGGGCTTTATGCCTAAGCTCAATACGGCTAATCCTGAGGTGAAGGCCTATCTCTTGAAGGTGGCGACTTACTGGATTGAAGAGTTTGATATTGATGCTTGGCGACTGGATGTGGCCAATGAGATCGACCATCAATTCTGGCGGGATTTCCGTAAAGCGGTCTTGGCCAAGAAGCCGGATCTCTATATCCTCGGGGAAATCTGGCATTCGTCCCAACCTTGGCTCAAGGGCGATGAGTT
The DNA here is from genome assembly GCF_022240605.1 of Streptococcus sp. DFI.7.26. Classification (NCBI taxonomy): domain Bacteria; kingdom Bacillati; phylum Bacillota; class Bacilli; order Lactobacillales; family Streptococcaceae; genus Streptococcus; species Streptococcus sp. DFI.7.26. The sequence continues at coordinate 41,054 of NZ_JAKOGN010000003.1, forward strand.
CCATGCGGTGATGAACTATCCCCTCTCTGAAAGTATCAAGGATTATTTCCTGCGGGGGCATAAGGAGACGCAACGCTTCATTTGGGAAATCAATAGCCAGTCCATGTATTACAGGCAGCAGATTTCTGAGGTGATGTTTAACCTCTTAGACTCCCATGATACAGAGCGCATCTTGACGACGGCCAAAGGGGATCTTCAGTCTGTCAAGTCTGCTCTCACCTTCCTCTATCTGCAACGGGGTACGCCTTGTATCTATTATGGGACGGAGCTAGCCCTCATCGGCGGCCCAGACCCGGATTGCCGGCGTGTCATGCCTTGGGAGCGCGTGTCAGCTGATAATGACATGTTAAACTTTATGAAAGACTTGATACAACTACGAAAAGAAGTGGCGGGCATGATTCAACATGGTAAAGTGAGCATAGAAGAAGTAGAGCCAGATGTAGTAGCAGTAGAATGGCATCATAAAGGCCACCTTCTAAAAGCCTATTTTAACCACTCGAAGACAGACTTTGTCTTAGAAAGAGAACAAGCAAATCTGATCAGTCATGGGAGCATTTCCGATGATCGATTGATCATTCAGCCAAATGGCTTTGTTATTTATAGAGAAGATTAGTAAGTAAGAAGCATGCAGTCGAAAGATTGCGGGCTTCTTTTTATAAATAGTATCTTTATTCGTAACCTTATATTATAATTGGAGATGAGAAAGGGGAGACGGTGATGAAGATATTAGCAATCAATCCTATTTCGTTTAAAAAAAGAATGATGGAATTTCTATTCGATTATCTTTTCATTCTAGCTTATTTAGTTTTTCTATTTTTAGGTTCGATGCTTATTTACATCATCTTTTTTAATGGCGTCCCAGAGTTTACAGAAATTCAGTCGCAATGGCTTGTATTTTTAACCTCTATTTTGCCAATCACCCTCCTGTTCACATACTTGGATTATGCAAAAAATGGGAGTTTTGGGAAGGTAAAAGCAGGACTTGAACTGGTCTACCAGAAAAAAACAGTGCAAGCTAGCTTGATAAGAAACACCATTAAATTTTTACCTTGGCAACTCGGTCATATGGGCACGATTCATGGTTTCTATAGTAATTTTGATGGATTATCCATTATCCTCTCGATTTTGGCTACTCTACTCGCAATTTCCTTACTGGCAATGACGCTGTTTAGGAAAGATAAGAGGCATCTTGGAGACCTACTAGCCTGTACACAAGTGCAACTAAAAGAAGAATAGGGTAGAGATTGTTTATCCTATCCTCAAAGAAAAAGACAAACATGGTTAGGAAGTATTTGTATGAATGAGACCGTAGAGTTTACAAATCTTTGTATGGTAAGAGACGGCGATAGAGTTCTTGTTATTGATCGTAAAAAAGAGGACTGGCCAGGCATAACTTTTCCAGGTGGCCATGTCGAAGCGGGAGAATCATTTACGGAAGTAGTAATCCGTGAAGTGAAGGAAGAAACTGGCTTAAGGATTGCTTCTCCCCAGATTTGTGGAATGAAAGATTGGGTAGAAGACGGCATTCGTTATGTAGTTCTCTTTTGTAAGACAGAAAAGTTTGAAGGAGACTTAATATCCTCTGAAGAGGGGAAAGTCTGGTGGGAGGACTTGAAAGAATTGCCAAACAGAGATCTTTCATTAGATATGGAAGACATGCTTCGTATTTTCCTTGAAGAAGACCTGTCTGAATTTTTCTACTACCAAGATGGAGAAGTCTGGAAGTACGATTTAAAATGAAGACATTGGGTTATTACTTAATAATGAATTGATGAATGATAAATATCTAAGAGAAACTCAATCATACAATTGTTATCAATAAAACTAATCCTAAAGAAAATTAAATTTAAGTTCGTATTAAACCGAATTTAGGAGATAAACATTTCTAGGACAGTTTTCTTGATTCGATTTAAAACATATAGTTATACAAGAGGGATTTTTTTGGTGAAAAATCCCTCTAATTTTTTTGCTAAAATTTAAAATTTTAAGGGAAATTAAAATAGCATAAATATTTGGTATAATTTAGTTTAAAATATTGACTTTAATTGTTAAAAGTAGTACTATATCTTTGAATTATTTTAAATAATTCAACGTATTTAAGAAACGGTGTTGGTTTTTTAAATATGATTATTAAAAAAGTGTAGGAAGAAGGAAATATTTAATGGTGAAAAAGTTTAAGATTAAGCCGTTTTTAATATTTTTTGTCTCGATTCTGACCATCTTGGGAACATTGTTTTCATCAAATAATGTTGCTTTTGCAGATGGGAAGGAATTGACAGGTGTAGTAACTGACATCAGTGTCCTCAATATGTCGGATTCAAAATTGGAACCGAATAGTGACGGTACTTATCAGATTATTACTAATCGTTCAAATCAGTTCTTCGTTCAATTTGACCTGAAAAAATATGATGGTAAATTGGCTAATGGCGATTACTTTGATGTTGATATTCCAACTCCAGTAACCGTCTATAACGGAACAACTGAATTGTACGATAAGGAAACAAAAGTAAATATCGGTACAGTAGTTGTGACTGCTAATGGTGATAACCAAGGCGGTAAGGCTCGTGTTACTTTGAAAAACCTAGATGAGTTCCAAGCCAAAACTGGTGGAGACATCGTCAAGGGTGTAAAAGGAAATTATGCAATTACTTTCCTATTTAAGAGTGACCAAACAGCAACACCGCTCACCTTTGAAAATAAAGGTGTTGGGAAGACCATCACACATACCTTTACATCTAAGACAGTTGATAGCAAACAAGAAGGTTTCGAAAACTATGCTAAGGTTGGTAACGATGTTGTAAGTAAAGAATGGACTTCAGATAAGTTAGCAGCTATCGGTTCAGTAGGTAAAGGAGATGTATACTCTCCATGGAGAATTCGTGTTAACACAGGAAGACAAGACTATGGTAAGAACTTAGTTTTGAATGACTTCCTTCCAAATACATCTGAGTTTGCTCCTATTCAGTATATTCCAGAGTCATTGGTAGTTTATTCTTCTGCAACATTGAACGATGGTACTTCTCAAGTTCCGTCTGATGCTAAGAAGATGGTGGAAGGTACTGACTATACTGTAGCTTGGAATGAGAACTATACTCAGTTCAACCTTATCTTTGCAGATGGATCTAAATCGTATTGGGTAGAATACCACACCACAACACCAGGTGACGGTAGAAAAGTTCAAAACGTTATCCAGTTGACTAAAGCAGATGGAACTGCACTTACTCAACGTAGTAATCGTACAAACTTAGATTTTAAAGCTGAACGTGTATCTCTTGTAAAAGGACAAATCGAAGCTTCTACAGCCTTCAAGATTAAGATTAACAAGACAAATGCCTTCACATTGGTTCCAGTTGCAGGCGCTGTTTATACAGTGAAGTCAGAAGATGGAACTATCACTACAGAATTGACTACAAATGAAAAAGGTGTAGCAATCTCTGATGAGTTTGATCAAAAATATGTCGGTAAGACATTCATCATCAAAGAAAAGACAGCTCCTGCTGGTTATACTCTTGATGAAAAAGAATACAAGGTAACTCTTGGAGCTGAAGGTTCTAAGATCAACCTTCAAGACGAACCAATCGCAGCAGATTTCTCAATCACTGCTAAGAAAGTAATTGCTGGAAATCGTCCAGTAGCCTTAAAAGATGGTGAGTTCAAGTTTGATTTGTACAATGCAAATAACTTGACTACTCCAATTGCTTCAACAACAAACAAAGCAGATGGAAGCATCACATTTGAAGGTTTGAAAGCTAAAGGTCCTGGTACCTACAACTATGTCATCAAAGAAAATACTGAAACAAAAGTTCCTGGTATCACATTTGATGAAAACTCATACGAAGTAACAGTCGTTGTTAAAGCTGAAGGTGGAACACTTAAAGCTGAGGTTACAACTCAGACACCTACTTTAACAAACACATATGAGCCATCACCAGCTCGTGCTACATTCAAAGCAACTAAAGAATTGGTTGGTAAAGAACTTGCTAACGAACAATTTGAGTTTGAATTGAGCGAAGGTGGTAACGTCATTGCAACGTCTTCAAATGGTAAGACAGTCAATGGTGTTGAAGCAGCAACAAATGAAGTAGTCTTCTCAGTTCTCTACACTGAAGCTGGAGACCACGAATATACAATTACAGAAAAAGCTGGTACAGCAGAAGGAGTTACATACTCTAAAGAAAGCTATACAGTTCATGTTAAAGTTGTAGATAACGGTGAAGGTAAACTAGTTGCTACTGTTACAGAAGCAGATGAAGCTCGTAAGTTTACAAACACATATAAAGCAACTCCAGCAGAAGCTGTGATCAAAGCAACTAAAGAATTAGTTGGTAAAGAACTTACTAAAGAACAATTTGAGTTTGAATTGAGCGAAGGCGGAAATGTCATCGCAACATCATCAAACGGTAAAGAAGTTGAAGGTGTTGAAGTAGCGACAAATGAAGTAGCCTTCAAACTTTCATACACTGAACCAGGTGAACACGAATATGTGTTGACAGAAAAAGCTGGATCAGTAGCAGGAGTTGAATACTCAACTGAAAGCCACACAATCCATGTCTCAGTAGCAGATAACGGCGAAGGCAAACTAGTTGCAACTGTTAAAGAAGCAGATTCAACTCGTAAGTTTACAAACAAATATAAAGTATCACCAACAGAAGCAGTTATCAAAGCAACTAAAGAATTGGTTGGTAAAGAACTTACTAAAGAACAATTCGAATTCGAATTGAGCGAAGGCGGAAATGTTATTGCAACATCATCAAACGGTAAAGAAGTTGAAGGTGTTGAAGTAGCGACAAATGAAGTAGCCTTCAAACTTTCATACACTGAACCAGGTGAGCACGAATATGTGTTGACAGAAAAAGCTGGATCAGTAGCAGGAGTTGAATACTCTAAAGAAAGTCACACAATCCATGTCTCAGTAGTAGATAATGGTGAAGGTAAACTAGTTGCTACTGTTAAAGAAGAAGATTCAACTCGTAAGTTTACAAACAAATATAAAGCAACACCGGCTGAAGCAGTCATCAAAGCAACTAAAGAATTAGTTGGTAAAGAACTTGCTAAAGAACAATTTGAGTTTGAATTGAGCGAAGGCGGAAACGTTATTGCAACCTCATCAAACGGTAAAGAAGTTGAAGGCGTTGAAGTAGCGACAAATGAAGTAGCTTTCAAACTTTCATACACTGAACCAGGTGAGCACGAATATGTGATTACAGAGAAAGCTGGTTCTGAAGAAGGTGTTACTTATTCAGAAGAAAGCTACACTGTCCATGTTTCAGTAGTAGATAATGGTGAAGGTAAGCTTGTTGCAACTGTTCAAGAAGCAGATTCTCCACGTAAGTTCACAAATACTTATGTAACTACAACTACGACAACAACTACAACAACCACGACTACAACAACTGAGGAACCTACAACTACAACAACTACAACAACTGAGGAACCTACAACCACAACAACTACAACAACTGAGGAACCTACAACAACCACAACTACAACAACAGAGGAACCTACAACAACCACAACTACAACAACTGAGGAACCTACAACAACAACAACCACCACACCAACTCCGGAAAATCCAGATAACCATGGTGAAGGTGGTGGTGAAACAACCACAACAACTACCACAACAACCGAGGAACCTACAACTACAACCACCACAACAACCGAGGAACCTACAACCACAACAACTACTACAGTAAGTGAAGATACAACTACAACAACTACAACAACTACAACAACTCCGGAAAAACCAGATAACCATGGTTCAGGTAATGGTGATGGTGGAACCACAACAACTCCAGAGAAAACAACTCCAGCACCAGGAAACCCTGGCGGTAACGGTGATGGTAACGGTGGCGGACGCAAAGTCCTTCTTCCAAGTACAGGTGAAGTTGCAGCAACTGGATTAATCCTTTCAGGAGCAATTGTTCTTTCAGGAGCAGTGTTGTTGAAACGTAAAATTTCAAATAACTAATATATAACTAACTATAGTGTATTAGCACATTTGATTTAACAAGAAGGTCTCAAGAATATAATTCTTGAGGCTTTTTTATGCGGATAATACTGTTGTGCTATTAATTTTTCTTTTCAGCTAAGGAAAGGTTAAAACTGTACTTTTGATTTCTTAGGTGTATAATGTACTATTAGATACAAATAGATAATGAGGGTTTTGAATGGAATTAAAAGATTTTACAGAAAAAGAACAGGAACAAATCAACCAAGGTTTGAGCACTGCCGAGATTTCTGATAAGGAAGCGGCGAAGAAGTTGCTTGCTCTTGTACCGCAAGAATGGATCAAGCGCATTCCATTCTTTGTCAGAGGGCATGCGACAACAAAGACGATCGAACGTGTGGCTATGCGCTATCCTGGACTCTATGCCGTTGCCAAGCGCCAAGGAGACCTTCCTGAAAAAGAACGGGAAGAATTGCGTGTCATTATGACGGAAGTCTTTGAAGAAAAGATGAACAAACATAAGATTAAATAAGATTCATTATTCATTGAAGAGCTGGATAGTCTGTCAGCTCTTTTTTGCTACTGATAAACTTTGCTCATTTCGTGAAAAATAGTTGGAGCTAAGTCAGTTTTAAACTATAATATAGGATAAGGAGATTCGATAGGAAAAAGTAATGAATCATGGTACAAAACACGATTCAATGTTACAAAACATCTTAGTATATAGAAAAGGAACCATTTTATGAAACCATTTAAAAAATTCATGCTCCTTACCAGCTGTGCCTTGGGGATCTTTGCTTTAGCAGCTTGTGGTAGCAACCAAAAGCAATCCAAGGAAAAACAGGCAAGCTCCACAGTGCAGCAGTCCCATTCAGACAAGGAGCACTACAAGGGAACTTACAGCAACCTCAATAGTAAGGAAAGTGTCGAAGAAGTGCGGGCTCTCTTATCTGCTTATTTGGATCAGGACAGTGTAGATAAATTTATGGGTCTGGTAACCGACTACGATAGCATTGTTGGCTCGGTCGGCTTGACGGGTGACTTCAGTACCTTCAAAAAGACGGAATACGATGTGGAGAAGATCAGTGACTTGTGGACCAAGCAGAAGGGCGATTTCGTCGGGACCAACTGCCGGATCAATAGTTATACCTTGCTAAAGAATCGTATCGAGATTCCAAAGATGAAAGCGGATAGTGAACTCTTGTTCGTGGATAATGATGCAATTGACAAAGGGAAAGTCTTTGATGAGGCAGAAAAGGAAGGCTTTAACATTCTCTATTCACGGGTTCCGACAGAAGCTACAACGGATGTCAAGGTCCATGCCAAGAAGATGGAAGAGTATTTTGCCAATTTCAAGTTTAATGAAAATGCGCGCATGCTTTCTGTCATCGTTCATGATAACCTTGACGGTAATACCCTTTTTGTTGGTCACGTGGGCGTTTTGGTACCTGCCAAGGAAGGCTATCTCTTTGTCGAAAAACTTACTTTTGAAGAACCATATCAAGCCATCAAGTTTGCGACTAAAGAAGATGTCTACAAATACTTGGAGACCAAATACCAAGATTACACCGGTGAAGGTCTAGCTAAGCCCTTTATCATGGATAATGAAAAATGGGTTGAAACCAAATAGAATTTCCAGCTAGTTAAGTTTGATGGAATTCCAGCTAAGGAAAGGATAAAGATGAATAAAAAACTCACCTATGTTACTTTTACCCTTATTCTTATCGGTTTTTTATTAGTAGAAGCAAGTATGTATGTCCTACCCTACATTGAAGGATTAAAAGAATTAGAACTAGTTGCTTTCGGATTTGGAATTTTTCTCTTAGTGGCTGTCATCATCTTATTAACCAAGACTAAAAAGCATACTGATTAAGGCCGAGTCAACAATTGTACTGTGTATTTAGAATTTATGGAGGGAGAAATGGAATGGCAAGTTTAGGATCAGGACCAGTATTATTAAGTGTTGGTTTTATTGGCTTCTTCAGCATTACGTTATTCGTTCGTCGTTGGTTGGCTAGCCGACGTAGTGGTGGTCCCTTCTTTGCTCCCTTCCATATTAACCGAGGCATCTTCTACATTCATGTGCCTTTGTGTTTCAGTCGGCGAATGATCCCACTGAAAGAGATTAAGCAAATTACCTACTTGCTACTCCGTGGTCGCGCTGGTGGCGGGAGTCGCTATGCTTTCTATATCGAACTCAGAAATGGTAAGACCATTCCCCTCTTTTTTGGGAAAAGCAAGCGCAATGAAGTGTTAGTTGCGAAACTCAAGCGAAATGCTGGCAGGTATGGGTTTAAAGTACATGATCCAGGTTAGAATACAATCATCTGTAGAAATAGAATCTACGATTTATTTCCTTTAAAAATGAAAGCGAGTAGTCCTATGAACGATTCGATGAAAGAATATATCAGACTTAAAAAGCAGTTCCAAGCGCAAGAGAAGGATTCATCCAGCGTGCTAGCTCTTTATGAATTTGCAGATCGTCTAGCTTTACTGGAAACTCCAGAAGCCAAGCAGGTCTTGGTGGATGTTTACCAAGAGTTGGGCTTGTATGCCAGTGCCTTTGCTCTCTTCTCAGGGCTAGTAGACAAGTCTGATCGCAAACAAGTTAAGAAACTTTTCACCTTAGAAAAGATGAGTCTCAGTCATGGAGATCGCTTTGCTCTCCCTCGTCCCTTGACTGAAAAAGAAAAAGAGGCTCATAAAGAGAAAATCAGTGACTTGCCAACCTTTCGTTATCATCCGGACCCACTAGCGACTGGTGCCTTTAAGGAAGGGGAGACCAAGACCTGTCCGTCATGTGGGGAAGACCACACCATCTATTATGCTTTGAGACCCTATTGTGAAGAGGAGCTAAGTCATCTCTGTCCGACTTGTATTGCTACAGGTCGTGCTGCCCAGAAGTTTGAAGCAGAGTTTATCCAAGATGCTGATTGGCAAGGAGTCATGGATAAGGAAAAAGACCAGGTCCTATTTTGTCAAACTCCAGGCTATAGTAGTTGGCAGGGGGAACATTGGCTATCCTGTTGCCGAGACTACTGTGCTTATCTGGGGACAGTTGGCACTCGTGAATTGGAAGAAATGGGCATTGCAGAGCAAGTATTAGCAGAATACGAGGCACGTAATGAATTTCAGGATGTGGCTGAATACTTAGTCAAGGATGGTTCAATGTGTGGCTATCTCTTTCGATGTCTCCATTGTGAACAATACCATCTGTGGGTTGATGCGGATTAGGGGATACTCTAAATCTAATAGAGTCATGAACTATATGAAAGAATAGAAAAGGAATCACGAATGAATAGAAAGCAAGCCCTATCCATGTATTTGATAGGGACCTTCGGTCAAGTATTAGGAGTTAGCCTTCTGGTGTGGTTTTTAAGAGCAGGAGGAGTCAAGGTTGATTTTACATCATCATTTGGGATCATCGCTATTATTGTAGGTGGCTTGTCATCAGCTTTGTGGGGTAGTCTTGCCAGTATTGGCTACTATCAATCTAGTTTCAAACAAGTTCTAAAAGATTTTTTTCAAGTCAAAGACAGTTTAGCAAATTATTGTTTGGTGCTCGTTTTCTTGCTACTCGACTTTTTCCCCTTTATCTTTGGTGGTAAGATCACCACTCAATCGTTGGTCTTGCTATTGGTGCTCTTTTTAAAGGCTCTTCTTTTTGGTGGGATTGAAGAAATTGGCTGGCGTTATTTCTTTCAACCAACTTTGCAGGAAAAAATACCTTATTTTTCAGCTACTTTGATCACCTTTTTAGCCTGGTCTAGTTGGCATCTACTATACTTTTATATCGATGGTTCGTTGGCTGTCATTCAGTTGTTTCCGTTTCTAGTAGGTCTGCTAATTAACTGCTTTATCTTATCGGCCTTGTATCATAAAACGCAAAATTTATGGATCTGTGTCATGACCCATGCCTGTATCAATTCCTTGTCTCAGATTCTAGTGAATAAAGAGGTATGGCTATCTATAGTTAGTAAATTTCTTATTATTAGTTTAGCAATCATGATTGCAAGAAAGAAGTATGTAACTGTAAAGGAGGAAAAATGAGCAAATTTATTTCAAAACAATCAGTCGCTATCTGGTATGCATTGACTGCCCTCCTTGCTACATTTATAGTGGGGCAAGTTATCCTTTGGTTTTTCCCAGATGGGATTAGTATAGGAGCCTCTCTACTGTTTATCCTAATGAACTTAATTCCTATGATTGTGGCGGCTGTCTTTTCTCTGGTGTTGAGTGAAGTCAACTCCCTTGGATTACAGCAGGTTCGTCCAACTATCTCATCTTTTACCTGATGATCTTAGGGAATACCTTCCTATTTGGAGCGCTCAAAGAGTACTCGAAAGGAGCTGTCCCTTGTATCCTCGCTCATATGCTGATCGATAGTCTAGCTGTTCTCATGCTGGTTCAGAGCTCGCTTCCTCAGATTATCCTTCTAGTTATTTTCGAAATCCTTCTAGCCTCTTGGCTAGTGGCTTTACGAAAATCATAGAGTAGAGCTTTACCTCTCAGCCGATTTCGGTGGGAGGTTTTATAATTTAGAGATTGGTGATATTTAGATAGAGCTGGTAAGCATTATATTTCGACTTTCATAAGTTTTGTGTTATGCTAAAACTAATATCATGGAAGGTTTTTCTGAAAATGCATTTAGCTGATTTAATGGAAAAAAGTGAGGGTGGGCAGTTTTTAATCCTGTCTCATCTGCAAAAGCATTCTCCAAGCAGTCTGTCAGAAGTGATGGCTGAGACGGAATTTTCCAAAGCAACATTGAACAAATATCTTGCACTGATCAATGACAAGGCCCAAGAAAATCAGCTGGCCCTTTCCATTGAGGTAGTAGATGAAAACCTTCGCCTTCTTGTGGATTCGGATACCAAGGGGCGGGACATTCGGCGGGCTTTTTTGGACAATGCCATCAAGTACCAACTATTGATCTATTTGCTTTATCATGGCCAGTTTCAAGCTCAGCAACTATCTCAGGAACTCTTGATTAGTGAAGCGACATTAGGGCGTCATATTTCGGGCTTAAACAAATTATTAGCTGAGTTTCAATTTTCCATCCACAATGGGCGCTTGAAAGGGCCTGAACATAAGATTCGCTATTTTTATTTTGGCTTGCTACGAAAGGTCTGGGCTAGTGCAGACTGGAAACAAGAACTGGACAAGAAAGAAAGACAAACCGAAATTGCAACCTTAGAAGAGCTCTGTGGAGCAAAATTGTCTCAAGGACAACGCTTGGATTTTGTTCTCTGGTCCCATATTACCCAGCAACGACTCAAGGTTAATGCCTGTCAGTTCCGAGAAATTGAACAGAAGATGAAGGGCTATACGGACAATATATTTTATCAACGTTTGTTTCATAGGGTAGACCAGCTCTTTTCAGGGAAACACATTGCTCTTAGCTATGAGGATGGAGAGATGTTGATCCTCTTTGCTTTTCTAGTCACCCATCGGATCCTCCCCCTTCATACCATGGAGTATATCTTAGGATTTGGAGGGGAGATTGGGGCTTTGACTACGCAGCTCATTCAAGAGATGAAAACACAGAAGCTTTTAGGAGAGTATATAGAGGGCCCGGTGACCTATGAATTGAGTCAAATTTGTGGCCAAGTTTATCTATTTTCTGGCTATCTGCTACAAGACAAGCATAAATACCAGCTTGAAACGCATCCTCCCTATGGATTTAGTAGCCATGACTATAGAGAAGTAGCAGATTCCATCTTTAGCAAACTGCCTCTCTTTTCCCAAGCGACTGCCCTGGATAAAAAAATTAGGTGGGAGTGGCTTCAATTAATGGATTATATCGTGGAGAATAGTGGGCGTCAAATTAAGATTGGCCTGGACTTAACAGTGGGCTATCTAGGCTATACACGGATGACAGAGGTCCTCAAGCGCTACTTGGAGTACAATCGTTTTATTACCATTGAAGCCTTTGATCCAGCTACGGATTATGATTTGATTGTGACCAACAATCCTATTAGCCATAGCAAGCGAATTCCTGTCTATTATTTGAAATATGACTTGGATCTGACAGATTTAGCCAATATTCGTCAGATGATTTATGGGGATGCCAATTCTTAGTAGATTACAAAGAAGACTTGGGTCTTCTTTTTTTGTTGGAAAATGCTTAGATTTGTCTGAAAATTTAATAGAACAGCAGTTTGGAAATCTCTTCTGTCTCAAGCGATTCAAGAGACGCTCCTCATATTTTTTAAAAATTAAAAAAAAATTGATGAACATGAAAGCGGTTTATTTTGTATACTAGACAATGTAAGGAGTACATCTCCTAAAGAATATTTCTTTTCCCAGGAGGACAGTTCATGTCACAAGAAAAATACATTATGGCCATTGACCAAGGAACAACTAGTTCTAGAGCCATCATTTTTAATAAAAAAGGAGAAAAAGTAAGCTCTAGCCAAAAAGAGTTCACTCAAATTTTCCCTCAAGCTGGTTGGGTTGAACACAATCCAAATGAAATCTGGAACTCTGTTCAGTCTGTTATCGCTGGTGCCTTTATCGAAAGTGGCATCAAACCAGGACAAATTGAAGCTATCGGAATTACCAATCAACGGGAAACAACTGTTGTTTGGGATAAGAATACTGGCCTTCCAATCTACAATGCCATTGTTTGGCAGTCTCGCCAAACAGCTCCTTTAGCTGAACAACTTAAGAGCCAAGGCTATGTCGAAAAATTCCACCAAAAAACAGGTTTGGTCATTGATGCCTACTTCTCAGCAACTAAGATTCGCTGGATCTTGGATCATGTAGAAGGAGCACAAGAACGGGCTGAAAAAGGAGAATTGCTCTTTGGAACCATCGATACTTGGTTGGTTTGGAAGTTGACAGATGGAGCGGCTCACGTAACTGACTATTCAAACGCTGCTCGTACCATGCTCTATAATATCAAAGACCTAAAATGGGACGATGAGATTTTGGAAATCCTTAATATTCCGAAGGCTATGCTTCCAGAAGTGCGTTCCAACTCTGAAATCTATGGGAAAACAGCTCCTTTCCATTTCTACGGAGGAGAAGTGCCTATCTCTGGTATGGCGGGTGACCAACAAGCGGCCCTCTTTGGACAGTTGGCCTTTGAACCTGGTATGGTTAAAAATACTTACGGTACTGGATCTTTCATCATCATGAATACCGGTGAAGAGATGCAGTTATCTGAAAATAACTTGTTGACTACCATTGGATATGGAATCAATGGTAAAGTCTACTACGCTTTGGAAGGATCTATCTTTATCGCTGGTAGTGCCATTCAATGGCTTCGTGATGGTCTACGCATGGTGGAAAGCTCACCTGAATCTGAACAATATGCACGTGATTCTCACAACAACGATGAAGTTTATGTGGTACCGGCCTTCACAGGTCTAGGAGCACCATACTGGAATCAAAATGCTCGTGGTTCTGTCTTTGGCTTGACTCGTGGAACAACCAAAGAAGACTTTATTAAGGCGACTCTTCAATCCATTGCATACCAAGTACGGGATATCATTGATACTATGCAGGTTGATGCTAAGACGGCTATTCAAGTCCTTAAAGTGGACGGTGGAGCAGCTATGAACAACTTCTTGATGCAGTTCCAAGCGGATATTCTTGGTATTGATATCGCTCGTGCTAAAAACTTGGAAACAACAGCTTTGGGGGCAGCCTTCCTTGCAGGTCTATCAGTCGGCTACTGGAAAGACCTAGATGAATTGAAAGAACTCAATGCAACTGGTGAACTATTTGAGCCTTCTATGAACGAATCTCGTAAAGAACAACTCTACAAGGGATGGAAGAAAGCTGTTAAAGCAACCCAAGTCTTTGCAGAAACAGAAGACTAGTCCAGCCTCCAGAAGGATAGAAAGTGAAGAATTATGGAATTTTCAAAGAAAACACGTGAATTATCGATTAAGAAAATGCAAGAACGCACCCTTGATCTTTTGATCATCGGGGGTGGGATCACGGGTGCTGGTGTAGCCTTGCAGGCAGCAGCCAGTGGTCTTGAAACAGGTTTGATCGAAATGCAGGACTTTGCGGAAGGAACCTCCAGCCGTTCTACAAAATTAGTCCACGGTGGACTTCGTTACCTCAAACAATTTGACGTAGAAGTGGTATCAGATACGGTTTCAGAACGTGCAGTGGTGCAACAAATTGCTCCTCATATTCCAAAACCAGACCCAATGCTCTTACCTGTCTATGATGAAGATGGGGCAACTTTCAGCCTCTTCCGTCTCAAGGTAGCTATGGACCTCTATGACCTCTTGGCAGGTGTCAGCAATACACCAGCTGCCAACAAGGTTTTGACCAAGGAGGAAGTGTTGGCTCGGGAGCCTGAGTTGAAACAAGAAGGTCTTGTCGGTGGTGGGGTTTACCTAGACTTCCGCAACAATGATGCTCGTTTGGTGATTGAAAATATCAAACGTGCCAACCAAGATGGTGCACTTATTGCCAACCACGTAAAAGCAGAAGGATTCCTCTTTGATGAATCTGGTAAGATCACAGGTGTAGTGGCGCGTGATCTCTTGACAGATGAGGTCTTTGAAATCAAGGCTCGTTTGGTGATTAATACAACTGGTCCTTGGAGCGATAAAGTGCGTAATCTCTCAAATAATGGAGAGCAACATTCACAAATGCGTCCAACCAAGGGTGTTCACTTGGTCGTAGACTCAAGCAAGATCAAGGTTTCTCAACCTGTATACTTCGACACTGGTCTTGGAGACGGTCGGATGGTCTTCGTCTTGCCACGGGAGAACAAAACCTACTTTGGAACGACTGATACAGACTACACTGGTGACTTAGAGCATCCAAAAGTGACCCAAGAAGATGTCGACTACTTGTTAGGTATCGTAAATAACCGCTTCCCAGAAGCTCACATCACCATCGATGACATCGAAAGTAGCTGGGCTGGTCTCCGTCCTTTGATCTCAGGAAATAGTGCTTCTGACTACAATGGTGGAAACAACGGAACCATCAGTGATGAAAGCTTTAATACTTTGATTGCAACAGTTGAAGGCTATCTTTCTAAAGAAAAATCTCGTGAAGATGTTGAATCAGCAATCAGCCACTTGGAAGGTAGCACTTCTGAAAAACACTTGGATCCATCTGCTGTCTCACGTGGATCAAGCCTTGACCGCGATGACAATGGTCTTTTGACCCTTGCTGGTGGGAAGATTACAGACTACCGCAAAATGGCTGAAGGGGCTATGGAGCGTGTCTTGAACATTCTTAAGGAAGAGTTTGACCGTCAGTTTAAGTTAATCAACTCTAAGACCTACCCAGTATCTGGTGGCGAAATTAACCCAACAAACGTGGATTCTGAAATTGAAGCTTTTGCTCAACTTGGCGTATCTCGTGGCTTGGACAGCAAGGAAGCTCACTACTTAGCTAACCTATATGGTTCCAATGCACCTAAGGTCTTCGCCCTTGCTCATAGCGTGGAACAGGCACCTGGATTGAGTTTGGCTGATACCTTGTCACTTCACTATGCAATGCGCAATGAATTGGCACTCAGCCCAGTTGATTTCCTCCTTCGTCGTACCAACCACATGCTCTTCATGCGGGATAGCTTAGATGCGATTATCGAACCTGTTTTGGATGAAATGGGCCGCTTCTATGAATGGTCAGAAGAAGAAAAAGTTGGCTACCGCAAAGACTTGCAAGTCGCTTTGGAAAACAATGACTTGGCAGCATTAAAAAACTAAGAAAAACAAAAAAGGGGTTGGAAAGAAGACTGTCTAACCTTCCCCTCTTTATAATGGAGAATTAAATCATATGAAAGAATTATTTGGTGAATTTTTAGGGACCTTAATCCTCATTCTTCTGGGGAATGGGGTTGTAGCAGGAGTGGTTCTTCCAAAAACGAAAAGCCACAACTCAGGTTGGATCGTCATTACCCTTGGTTGGGGGATTGCGGTTGCTGTCGCAGCCTTCATCTCTGGTAAGTTAAGTCCGGCCCATTTGAACCCTGCAGTAACAATTGGGGTTGCCCTTAATGGTGGCCTAGCTTGGGCATCTGTCATTCCTTATATCCTTGCTCAATTTGCCGGAGCCATGGTCGGGCAAGTCCTTGTCTGGTTACAGTTCAAACCGCATTACTTAGCAGAAGAAAATCCTGGAAATATCCTTGGAACATTTAGTACAGGTCCAGCTATTAAGGATACTACTTCAAACCTCATCAGTGAAATCCTCGGAACCTTTGTCTTACTACTAACGATCTTTGCACTTGGTCTTTATGACCTTCAAGCAGGGCTTGGTACCTTTGCTGTTGGTACCTTGATTGTGGGGATTGGTTTGTCTCTTGGTGGAACCACAGGTTACGCTCTCAACCCAGCTCGTGACTTAGGTCCTCGTATCATGCACAGCCTCCTTCCTATTCCTAACAAAGGAGATGGTGACTGGGGATACGCTTGGATTCCAGTAGTTGGTCCAATCATTGGAGCAGTACTAGCAGTAGCAGTCTTTAAAATGTTTTAAAAAAGAAAGAGTGTGGGACAGAAATCGGTAATTCGTTAGAATTCGATTTCGTCGTCCCACCTTCGCACAGTTGAGTAGGGCTGTAAAAGCTGATAAAATCAGCGTAGTAGAGCCCACTCAACCACTGCGTCTTGCTCGATAATCCAAAGACAATTGAGAGGCTAGGACTTTTGTCCCAGCCTCTTTTAAAATACCTCATTAGCTAAGGAAAGCTTTTTACGTTATAGTTTAAAACAAGCTATAAGAAATGTAAAACGCGATAAAGAAAATAATGATGGCAATAATGTATTGAACTGGCTTAGGTAGGTTATTCAATTTATCCATGAATTCTTTCATTGTTTGATCTCCTTATTGTTTGATTCTCTTAGGATTAGTGTAGCATGAAAAAAGGCCCAAAACAATAGGCAATATGGGTGTTTTTGTTAAAATAATACTCCTAGTTATTCACCAGTCATCTTATTAAATTTATAATCGCTCATGAAGTTGATAAGAACGCTAGTAAAGATGACGAATGGGGGATGCAATTCCATTAACATTCAAATAGGGGATGGGACCTTGGCCGGCCTCTTTTCTTGTTTAGATCATGCTCCTCCGAGTCGCTTTTTTTGAAAAATTAGGGTAGAATAGAAGTCATATTTTAAAAAGAATAGATCAATAGTGATAGAGATGATTTCTCTTCTATCCAACTAAACGAAAAGAGGTGACCATATGTGGAAATGGATCAAACGACTCATCGGACTGACCTTCCTCCTAGTGATTGTCCTAGCAATTTTCTTGATACCGGCAAAAGTTTCGACTCAAGAACAATTTAAGAATGTAACAGTGAATTCTACGCTGGTAGATTTGGCCCAAGAAGGTCTTTCTACAGCAGACGTAACAGCATCTGGCCTGCAAACAGAGCTTCAGCTGAATTCTCCTCAATTGCGCCAAGTCATCAAAGGAATGCTCGGAGAGGTGTCGGATGAAACACTCCTCAATACAGCTGTCTCTATGAATGGAGACCATATCAATGTTCAGGTTCCGATTGAACTGGGACCGGTGGAAACCATGGTGAGCATGGACTTTTCAGCGAGTGTGACGGATCAACAATTGACCTTAAACCTGGAACGGGCCCGTCTTGGCCATCTCCCAATTCCACGTGCCTTGGTTGCTTCGAAAATTGCTGAAAAAGTTAACCAAGAGGGAACCGGAGCTACCATGACAGGCAATCAAATCCAATTGACCTTGCCGACAAGTGGCTATCAAATCCATTCTGCGAAGGTCGAAAAAGGGAACATGGTTCTACAAATCATCGTTCCAATTTCCTATTAAGCATCAACCATTGGTTTCTGACGAGGCCGATGGTTTTTCTGTTTGACAAAGCCCAGAAAAAAGAGTAAGGTAGAACGAGAAAACGATTTCAGAAACAGGGAGATTTAAAATGCCACTATATGAATTTTGTGCAGAAAACATAACTCTTTTAGAAAAAGCTTTTCAAGCAGAAGCGCGACGAGTAGAACTATGTGATAACTTAGCGGTAGGAGGTACGACTCCTAGCTATGCTGTGATCAAAGAGGCTGTGAGGCTTGCTAAAGAGTATCAGGCCAAGGTTATCGTCATGATTCGTCCACGAGGTGGAGATTTTGTATACTCTGATCAAGAGCTAGACATTATGTTAGAAGATTGGAAAGTTGCCCGTGACCTGGGTGTTGATGGCTTGGCGGTAGGTGTCTTGACTGCTGACAATCAGCTGGATAAAGACGCTATGCTTCGTTTCATCCAAGCTAGCCAAGGATTTGAATTGACCATGCATATGGCATTTGATCAGATTCCTCTAGAAGATCAAGCGTCGACGATCGAGTGGATGAAGGAAGTGGGCGTGACCCGGCTATTAACGCGAGCTGGCAGTCCAGAAACAGACTTAGAACAACGTTTAGCGCGCTACGAAGAGTATGCTAAGTTAGTGGATGGCCAGGTAGAAATCTTGGCAGGTGGCGGTGTCTCCTTGGAGAATCGTCAGCTTTTCCTTGACGTTCCAGGAGTGGATCAGGTCCATGGGACCCGAGTTGTCTTTTAAATCTATATGAGTTGAGGACCATTCTCAACTCATTTTTTGCTTCTTTTTGGTATACTGGAGAAGAAGGAGTAGACCAGTGTTTTTACCGGATTATTTTGAGAAATATAGTATAGATAAAGAAAAAGCCCTGGCTTATGGGTTTTCAGAGCAGGGAGAGGACTATCACTATGAGCAACTAATCCTCGATGGAGACTTCAAGCTCTATGTGACTGTCCAAGGTAAGGAAGTGGATTTTTGGTTAGTGGATCAAGAAACAGGTGACGACTATATGCAGCTCCATATGGACCAGATGGTGGGTCAATATGTGGGGCAAGTCAGAGAAGCCTGTCAGCAGGCCTTAGAAGATATAAGAAAGTCTTGTTTTGCTGTCAAAGATTTTATGTATCCACAGACCAAGCGCTTGGTGGATTGGATCAGTCAGCAGTATGATCGTCCCCTCGAATATCTATGGGACCGCTCACCGGACTCGGGCGTCTTTCGTCATCAAAAGGATCTCAAATGGTTTGGCGTTCTCATGAAGATTGACTGGTCCAAGCTAGATGCGAGACAGGAAGGGAAGATTGAGGTCTTAAATCTTAAACTGGACTATGTCAGCCAACTATTAGAAGAGTCTCCGTTCTATCCGGCCTACCATATGAACAAGAAGTACTGGATCAGCATTCCCTTGGATGAACGAGTTGAGGATGATCATCTTTTTGAGCTTGTGGCCAAGAGTTGGGCTTTGACCAAGAAGTAAGGGTTTCACCCAATAGATTCGTAAGAGTGAATGAAACATAAAAAAGAATGTTGAGGGGTCAACATTCTTTTTGAGTGGTAAATTTCCTGGCCTTATTGCTCTTTGGTCAATGAGAAGTGGAAATCTCTGTAATTGCTATAGTTAAACTCTGTATTGATATCTGTTGTAAAGGCTATCGGAGTATAATGACCTTCCTCAAGGATAAATCCTGGTTTGAAGCGGAAATTTGCCACTCCTAATCCAGTAATACCAGGAAGTAGTGCATCTGCGCCATTAAGACCTTCTGACTCCCAGTAATAGACATTACCAGATGCTTGAATAGCTCTTGCAGTATAGGTAGCTGTGCGTGTTGGTTCACTATCATTTTTAAAGCTAACGACAGTTGTAATATCTCCATTGGCTTCAATAGTCATTTTGATGCTATCCGCCTGAGGGCTAGATCCTATCCATGTGCCGACAAGATCTGCAGGAACAGCTGCTTGATCAGTTGAAGATGTATTTTCTGCCTTGTTCGGTTCAGTTGAAGCTGGTGGGTTACTTGCCTGACTTGAAGATTCAGTTCCTACTTTTGCTTGAGAAGAAGAAGCTGTAGCTTTTTTATTCAAGCTAGCTTTTGGCTTTTTCTCAACTTTCGAGCTAGAAGCTTTTACGGATGAGGAAGTTGTTTTATCTTTTGAGCCACACCCTCCCAAAGCAAGTCCAAGTGATGCAGCCACAAGAGAGGCTGCAGTCCAACGAATCAAAGATCGTTTCATAAGATCACCTCTTTATCTTTCTGACTTAGATTATACTCTTATTGTTACAGATGTCAAGTGATTTTTGTAATAAATGTAATGTTTTTGTAACATAGTTTTATATATAAAAATAACTCAAGAATAGAAGGATGGGATTGAATCATAGATAAGCGTTAATTTGGGGTAAAACCTCTTCCAATTTGTCCTGATTGATACGGGCAAAGGCATAGGGACAGCTTTTAATATAGGCAGATTCGAAGAAGTGGAGAGGGAGACCGCTATGTTTCAGTCGAGCGACCGAAGGGACCTGTCTTAAATCTAGTAAAACACCTCCAATGACCGGCCATACGGGAACGGACAGGGAATGTTGCTGGAGTAGGGAAGCGGCTTGCTCTTTTTGGATGACTTGTTGTTGGTGAAGGAGCCCTTTATTTTTTGCAAACATGCCATTGTCAATATAGAGGCTCAAGGCCTTCTGCATGACCAAGTTACTTTCGTAGTCGAGTGTTCCCTTGAGTTTTAAGACAGGGGCAAGAAGAGCTTGGGGGAGGACCATAGAAGTGATGCGGAGGGCAGAAAAGAGGCTGGTAGAAAAAGACTTGATGTAGATGACCCGGTCAGATGCATCCAGATAATGAAAGCTAGGAGAAAAATGTGGATCATAGTCTCCCAAGTAATCGTCCTCGACAATATAGACATCATAGAGGTCTGCTAAGGCCAATATCTGTTCCTTCTCTTGTTTGCTATAACTATGTCCCAGCGGGTAATGGTAGCGTGGAATGGTATAGAAAAATTTGATCTTGCCACTTTTGAAAATAGCTTCCAGTTGCTCAAAGTCAATTCCTTGAGGCAAGCGATTGATGCTTTGATAAGGTAAGTCTTGCTCCTGAATTAATTTATTGATGCGGTAATAGGTTGGTTGCTCTACAAGGATTTCTTCTTTTTGGTTCGGAAAGGCGACCTGGCTTAGGAGGTAGAGGGCTTGCTGAGTTCCTGAGGTGATAACGATTTGTTGCTCCTGGGTGTATATGGCATCTTCTCGCAGGAGAGAAGCAATAGATTGACGGAGATCGACTAGACCTTCCTGCTTTTCATAGTAGTTGAAGAGGTAATTATCACGACCGACAAGGGTTTCGTTGATACAAGTCCGAAAGTCTTCAAAGGCCTGGAAGCGATCTTCCTTGAGGCGTAGAGGCAGATCAGTATGCTTTCCAGTCTCTTCCTCCAGGACATAATAGCCGCTTTGGGGCTTGGCATAGATATAGTTCTTGTAGCTGAGCTCGAGCAGGGCCCGTTGGACGGTGTCCTTGCTACAGGCATACTGACTGGCTAGTTGGCGAACGGAAGGCAGGCGGTCTCCAGTTTTTAGGATCCCCTGGTCAATCTGGTTTTTTAATGTTGTAAAAATTTTTTGGTATTTGGTCGTCATAACTGTCCCCGTACAATTTTTCTTTATTGTAGTCAATTGGGTGTAAAAAAGCAACTAAAAAGTGACTCCCTATAAGAGAGTCACTGTCTTACATGACATAAACAATCGCGATATATTGGAGAGCAGAAGCAGCTAAGATGAAGAGGTGCCAAATCATGTGGAAATAAGGTTTCTTTTTGGCGTAAAATCCAGCTCCAACTGTGTAACATAGGCCACCCATCAGCATCAAGCCCCAGAAGGTTGGACTTGTTTGGCTAATGATTTGCGGGATGATGAAAATCACCAACCAACCCATAATCAAATAGAGGGCCAGACTGAATTTTTCATTTACCTTCTTAGCAAAAATCTTGTAGAGTATCCCAAAGATGGTCGTCCCCCATTGAATCAGGATAATGGCATAGCCGAACCAGTTGTTCATGAGAGAAAGAACGACGGGGGTGTAGCTACCTGCAATGGCAATATAAATCATGGAGTGATCGATGATCCGAAGGACGTACTTCTGAGGAGAGTCATAGGCCATGGCATGGTAGATGGTCGATGAGAGAAACATGAGAAAGAGACTGATGACAAAAATCGAAGTCCCGACAGCTGCTAGAGTTCCATGTGTTTCATAACTATAAATAGCAGAAGTTGGTAAGAGAAAGAGCATCAAAACGGCACCGACTGCATGGGTGACACTATTTGCGACTTCCTCTCCAAAGGATAATCGTTTACTTAATTTACTAGCATAATTCACTTTTATTTTTCCTCCTCAGAATGAACATGGATATAGGATAGAGTTTCTTGGTA
This sequence comes from Streptococcus sp. DFI.7.26, assembly GCF_022240605.1. Lineage (NCBI taxonomy): Bacteria > Bacillati > Bacillota > Bacilli > Lactobacillales > Streptococcaceae > Streptococcus > Streptococcus sp. DFI.7.26. Next base: position 63,209 of record NZ_JAKOGN010000003.1, read on the forward strand.
GAGTAGCACGGTACGACAGGCAGATTCGATAATGGGTGCTAAGGGTTCTTTTTCCTCATGTAGGAAGTCTACAAAACTATTATAGAGGTCAGCGGAGCTGGCTTGACTCTGCAAGAGGTTCAAGGTAGCTGCGATCTCTTGAATCGAAAAAACCGTCTTTAAGGTCGTAATAGCAATGAGACGGGCAACTTGCTGTCGCTTGTATTTCTTCTTATCTGGTTTTGGCAGGTAGCCGTGTTTAACGTAATTATTAACCATGGAGGCTGTCAAGCCCTTGTCTGTTTCTGAGATAAAAGGCGCACACACCTTATTGACATAGAGGAGGACTTGGTCCAAATAAAGATCAATATCAGGAATTTCTTCCCACCTGGGATAACTGTAGTTGAATAAAATAGTTATTACCTCTTTGTTATCTAGTTTTAATAACTAGATGATAACATGATGGTAATTTTATGTCAAGCGAAAATGAAATATGGTACAATAATTCTATGAAACTATTAATTCCTACAGCAAAAGAAATGAATCTGGATACCCCAGAAAAAACGGCTCATCCTGTATCAAATGAGGCACAAGCGGTCATCGATGCCTTAGCTTCATTATCTCTAGAAGAGTTAGCCTCGCTTTATAAGATTTCTGAAGAACGGGCAAGTGAAGAAGAGCAACGGATCCAAGCGCTCAAGTCTGGTACAGCTAAGACTTATCCAGCTTTGAATCTCTTCGACGGCCTCATGTATCGGAATATCCGCCGTACGGACTGGACAGAAGCAGAAGCGGCTTATGTACAAGACCATCTCTTGATTACCTCAGCTCTTTATGGGGTGATTCCAGCCCTTACTCCGATTGCTCCTCATCGTTTGGACTTTCTCATGAAGCTCAAGGTCCAAGGGAAATCCTTAAAGACTTTTTGGAAGGTTAGCTATGATCAAGCCCTTGAGGATGAAGACCTCATTATTTCTTTGCTCTCCAGTGAGTTTGAAACCGTCTTTTCTAAGGAGATTCAAGATCGGATGGTGACCTTTAAATTTCTAGAAGAGAAAAATGGTCAGTTGAAGGTTCATTCGACCATTTCGAAGAAAGCGCGTGGGGCTTTTGTGACAGCCTTACTAGAGAATCAGATCACAAGGGGCGAAGAGATGAAGCAGTTAAGCTTTAATGGCTTTGCCTACCAGGATGATTTATCGACTGACAAACAATTAGTCTTTGTGAAATATGAGTAAATAAAAGGTACTAGTCAGCAGCGACTAGTACATCAGATTGGAGTCAAAGCACTCTTAAAAACTTTCCTTAGGTGAGTACGGACGTCAGAGAACTTCTTCAAAGTCCCATGACTAATTATTGAGCCTCTTCGCTCTTTAATTTCTTGGCTCAGGCTAAAACAGTTCCCCAAACTGTTTTACTCTCAATAATTCCGAGTGCCTGAAACATAATTGTTTCAGGCACTTTTCTCACAGCGGAAAGTTTTAACTCTGCTTAATGACTCAAAAAAATCTTTTTAAGGTACTAGTCAACAGCGACTAATACATTTTGTTCTTGAGAATAAAAAAAAACGCGTTCATAGTTAGCTATGAACACGACTGATTGAATGATTAGAATTTAGTGGGAGCCCTTTAATTTTTTCAGAAGTGATTGCAGTTGTTTTTGCTCTTCTTCGCTAAAGACACTCATAACTTTTTGAACATTTTGTATATGATCAGGAAGTACTTCGATAATTTTTTTACGTCCCTTTTCTGTCAAAGAAACGATGCAGGCACGACGGTCATCTGGATCCGTTTCGCGCTTGATCCATCCATCACGCACCATATTTCGAATCACGACAGTCATATTTCCAGAGGTCGCTAAAATGCTGTCAATCAGGTTCTGGATACGGAGATCCCCCTTACTGTACAAGGTTTCTAAAACGGAAAACTGAGTAGGGGTCAACTGATGTTCCTTAAAGACATGAGACTCTGCTGCACGAAAAGTCCGTTCCGCCTTGTGAAAGACAATCATAGTTTTTAATTCTGTTTGGGCTTCTTCAAATAGTTTTTCTAAATTCTTCATACTATTATTTTATCAATAAATAGTATTAGACGCTATTAAGCCTTAATATCAAATACATTACAGGTGGGTGACAAGATAATGGAATTATCAACACAAGGAATAGGTCTGTTAACTTCACTTTCAAATTATTTACAACTCGAATAGTTAGAAGGAGTAAAGTTTATGTGGAATCTTTAGCAAAATCTTGCTCCAAGTCAGATTTATGGTGTATAATATAGGTATTGTAGCCAGCTTCTGGTAGAATCTTAGTCTAAATTGGTTCGTCTGTAACTGGTCCCAGATAGAAAGTAGGTAAGGTATGAAAATTTCTGATCGTGTATTAAAGATGGAAGAAAGTGTCACCCTGGCAAGTGATGCCAAAGCAAAAAAACTAAAGGCAGAAGGAAAAGATATCCTCTTTCTAACCTTGGGCCAGCCTGATTTTCACACTCCTGAGAATATTCAAGATGCTGCAGTTCAAGCTATTCGGGATGGGCGGGCTTCCTTTTATACGGTTGCTTCTGGCATGCCAGCATTAAAGGCTGCCGTCAATACCTATTTCGAACGCTACTATGGATACACTGTATCACCAAATCAAGTCACCTTTGCGACTGGAGCGAAGTTTTCGCTCTATACCTTCTTTATGGCTGTGCTCAATCCAGGTGATGAGGTCATCATTCCAACACCATACTGGGTCAGCTATGGGGACCAAGTCCTGATGGCAGAAGGAGTTCCTGTATATGTCAAAGGGCACCAAGCCAATGATTTTAAGGTATCCGTTGAGCGATTGGAAGAAGCTCGTACAGAAAAGACCAAGGTCTTGGTCTTAAACTCTCCTTCTAATCCGACGGGGATGATTTATAGCAAGGACGAACTCCTAGCCATTGGAAATTGGGCGGTTGAACATGACATTATTATCCTAGCGGATGATATCTATGGTCGCCTGGTTTATAACGGCAATGAGTTTGTTCCGATTTCAAGCTTATCGGAAGCCATCCGCAAACAAACGGTTGTCATTAACGGTGTTTCAAAAGCCTATGCTATGACAGGTTGGCGGGTTGGTTATGCGGTTGGTGATCCCGAAATCATCGCAGCTATGAGTAAACTGACTGGTCAAACAACTTCCAACCTGACGGCCGTATCGCAGTATGCTACGATTGAAGCCTTGACAGGTCCACAAGACTCGGTAGAGGTGATGCGTCAAGCCTTTGAGGAGCGTTTGAACACCATCTATCCTCTTTTGAGCGAAGTTCTAGGTTTTGATGTCATTAAGCCACAGGGAGCTTTCTATCTCTTCCCAAATGTCAAAAAAGCCATGGAGATGAAAGGTTATACGGATGTGACAGAGTTTGCAACTGCCATTCTGGAAGAAGTGGGAGTTGCCCTCATTACAGGTGCTGGATTTGGAGCCCCAGAAAATGTGCGTCTTAGTTATGCTACTGACCTGGAAACGTTGAAAGAAGCTGTTCGCCGCTTGCATCAATTTATGGAAAATTAAAAATTAAGAGGCTGGGACAAAAGTCCTAGCCTTTCAATTGTCTTTGGATTTTCGAGCAAGACGCAGTGGTTGAGTGGGCTCTACTACGCTGATTTCATCAGCTTTTACAGCCTTACTCAACTGTGCGGAGGTGGGACGACGAAATTGAATTCTAACGAATTATCGATTTCTGTCCCACTCTCTTTTCTTTAGAATTATAAGTAATCGCCAGAAAGGATCCTATTCGCCTTTTTCACAGGGACACGGGTCTTAGCTCCGTTATTTCCTTTGGGAAGGCGGAGTTTTTGACTAGGTTTTTCTGGCAGCTGTGGAGTCACAGGTTTTTCAACTACTGGACTGGTCACTTCTTTATAGAAATAGGTTACTGTAACCAGGTTAGAAATAGTGGGAAAAATTCAAAAAAAGCCCTTTAAAATAAGGCTTTTTAGATACTTTTCTATTTTTTGGTAGCTCTTTTGGTAGCTAAGTAGACTTAATCAATAAAATCATTTGATATGAGATTGAGTTTATCAGTTAGTTCGGTATCTGCGTTGGGGTATAAATGACTATAAATGCTAAGTGTTGTTTTGACATCAGAATGGCCTAATCGTCTTTGGATATATAGGGCATTTACATTATATTCATTAATAAGCAAAGATGCGTGGGAGTGTCTCAAACCTTTTGGTTGAATGTATTTAACACCAGCACGTTTAGAGTATTTTAAAATTTGGTCTCTAATACTACGTTTACGATATGGAACTCCGTCGGGCGACAGAATGAATGGTATTTTATCGACTTTTTCTTGTCTTTCTTTCCACTCCTTAAGAACCTTTAAAGTATTATCATCGAGTCCAATAGTACGCCGAGAGCTTTCAGTTTTTAGCTTGTTACGGCGCTCCCAGTTTTCACGATTTATATACTGTAAGTTGTGATTGATTGCTAGTGTTTTCTTTTCAAAGTCCACATCTTCCCAATAAAGAGCAGTCGCCTCATTTACACGCATTCCCGTAAAATAATAAAGCCAAAGGAGTGTATAAATAAAATGCTCAAAATAACTCTCTTTATCAAGGGATTGTATTACTTTTTGAAATTCATCTTTTGTCCAAAAGTCGATATGTTTTTTTGTTATTGGAATAGGACTGATATTACTTGTAGGTATTTCATGGAAAATTAACCCATACTTTTTTGCGGTTTTCAAAACTTGATTAAGTAATGCCATTTTGTTTCTTGCGTATGAATTTGAATATTTTTCTAATAAACTATTTCTATAATTTATTACATCATAAGTTGTAATTTCTCTAGGTTTTTTCTTACCAAAATATTGAATAAATTCATCAAATATAATTTGACGTCTTCGTTCGAGGTCTGGACTTGTAGTAGCATAATAGTTTGGTATAAATACTTCGTCCATAAATTGTTTAAACGTCCACTGAGTGTGCTTAATTCCACCTTTTTGATGCACTTTATTTAAAGCCCTTGTTCGTGCCTCAAAGGCTTCTTTTGCGGTTTCAAAACCACGTCTGCGTTCTTGATATGGTTTACCAGTAGCTAGGTCAACTCCAGCTTTAAAATAATAAGTATATTTCCCAGTTTTATCGTCTCTAGTAACACCAGTATATCTAGTTTTTGACATGTAGTTCCTCCAATCCAAGAATTTCTGATACAACTGATACGGGAACGGTTCCGAGCCCTTTATTGTTATAGAAATCGAAACCACGTTCAACCATAATGTGTTTTGCTTGTCGTAAAATATTATAAGCAGTCCATTTTGAGAACCCTAAGTCCATAATATCTTGTACTGTCATAGTGAGTTTATCGTTCATAAAATATCTTCTCCTTTACTAGTAAGTTCAATGAATTCGCCTATTAATTGTTTTAATTCATTGTTTAATCGTGGTGTTTGTTTTTTAAGTGCATCTTGAAGCTCTAAAGAAAATGAGTTACTATCAAATGCTTTTAGGTGTTTTCTAAGCCTAGTTTTTTTGACTCTTATAGTGTTAGGTTTTAGATAGGGAAATAATTCGGGTAAAAGAGCTGGTGCATGGAGAAAGATATAAGCAAATGCCTTGCTATCATCTGGAACACTTGAAAGACTAAAAAAACTAAAATTCTCTAATCGTTTAGAAATCTCTGAAATGGTTTCTGCGTTTATAGCCTTTGTTCTAAGTTGAAACTCCAACCGCCACCAAAAAGGTTTACTCTCGATATTCAATTTATCGGCTCTTTTATGACTTAATACCTCTATGTTCTTATCGTATAAACGTACTTGAACATTACTACCACTAGCACCCCAGTATTTACTTTCTATGTTTCCTCCTCTACCATAGAATATTTTATGACTAACTCCACCTTTGATATGTTGTAAAAAGACTATTTCTGGTCTGTTAAAGATATCAAAAGCAAGGTCTAAACGTGATAGTCTAACATCTAATCCATTTAATCGAGCATAATTCATAATCTGTCTCCATACTTGAAGACCTCCAAATTCTTTAAGCGAGTTTGGGTTAAAGTCTAAACGTATGACTTGATAACCACCATAGGTTGATAATTGGAAGAAAATTAGATTAATACTATCCTCATTTATCATTTTATAAAGTGTAAAATAATCTTCTCTTAGATTTGCTTGAATGCTAAATTCTTGAATAATAGAATCGATAGAATTTCTTAATTCCCAAAATATACGTCTTAGTGAACAGTTTTCTCTATCAAGGATTACTGTTAGTCGGTCAATACTGATATAAATAGATTTTTCTAGTTCTGATAAATCTACTCGACTTTGATATTCTCGTAGTGCTTGAAGGTTATTTTTCATCTGTAACGCCTCCTTTCTATAATTGCTAAATGCGTAGGTCAATGTTACTATTGAGTTTTGCTGACGACACGTTACTTAGGACGTTGCCTTAAGTGTATCTGTTTGCTGGCTGTTAGAAACGCCAGCTTTTTCTTAGAGATTGAGAGAACTGCGTGCTTCGGGCGCATTGCCTTCGGCTTGCGCCCTTGCTCTTGTCTCACAATCTCCAAACTAGGCGAATGGTAGAAGTAAGTATTGCCAATTTCTCTGACATTTACTGTATAGAAGCCATAATATCCTTAGACTAGCCATATTTCGCTTCTTATGGACTTTTTATTACAATTTTGGTATAATCAAATTGGTTTTAAACGAAAGCCTCAGAATGCTTTGCAGAGCTTTCTGGGGTGTTTTTTCATATTCATAAGCGGACTGGTATTACCTACAATGTATATCTTTTAGTTATATAACCAAAATGGTATATAACTATGATACAACCATTTTGGTTATAGGTCAATAGAAAAGCGAAAGGAATTTTAAAATGTTGAAAGATAATATAAAAAAAGCCCGTCTTAAAGTGGGACTTACTCAATCAGAAGTTGCTGAAAAGTTAGGTGTAGCTCAAGCCCAATATGCTAGGTGGGAAAATGGAGGGAGAAATCCGAAAGATGAAACAGTAGAAAAATTAGCTGAAATCTTTGGTACGTCTTTTGAGATTTTAAAAGGACGTGATGACGGACTAGAAGAAATTGTTAGTTTATTGAGAGAATATGAATTGACAGAAGCAGATAAAAACAAAATTATTAAAACTTTAAAGGATTTATTACATAAATAAATCAAAATAATGTGGTAGTTGGAGAGCACAAAGTGAATAATATCCGGGAGCAAAAAAAGCAAGCTAAAGGATTTATTAAACGCTGGGAAAACCGTGGCAATGAAAGACAAGACAGTCAGTCATTTTGGCTTGATTTGCTCCAATCTGTTTATTGAATTGATAAATGAGAAGATTAAAGCGTTGTAGGAAAATAGATATTTTATGAGGAGGCGAGGCAACTTGAAAGAATATATTGTAAGTTTGGAAAAAGAAATACTCAAATCTGAATTTGAGGGGGTGTTTTTATGTCAACAATTAAAATTGAAAACCTAACTTTTTCATATTATGGCTATGTCAAACCTGTATTTGAAAATGTATCATTTTCATTTGATACGAACTGGAAAACAGGGCTGATAGGAAGAAATGGAATTGGAAAATCAACACTATTTAAGCTACTGCTAAACCAAGAAGTTTATACGGGGAAAATCAGCAAAAGTGTTGACTTTATTAAATTCCCACCCAATTTAAGTGATACTTCAAAATTAGGGATTGAGTTATATAGAGAACTAATATCAGATGAGGAAGAATGGAAATTATTTAGAGAACTTCATTTGCTAAAGGTAGATGAGAGTCTTATTTACAGAAAGTTTGAAACGCTTTCTAAAGGAGAACAAACAAAAATCCTTTTAGCTATTTTGTTTACAAGAGAAGATGGTTTTTTACTTATAGATGAACCAACAAACCATTTAGATATGGACGGAAGAAAAATTGTCAGTGAATATCTGAAAAATAAAAAAGGTTTTTTGCTTATATCACATGATAGAGATTTTTTAGATGGTTGTATCAATCATATTATTTCTATTAACAGGAATTCTATTGATGTCCAATCAGGAAATTTTACATCGTGGTATGAAAATAAATTGATGAAAGACCAATTTGAGATTAGTCAAAATGAGAAATTAAGAAAAGATATTAAACGATTAAAAGAAGCTGCAAGACAAAGTCAAATTTGGTCTGATAAAGTTGAAAATACTAAAAACGGCGTGAAAGTATCAGGTGTAAAACCAGACAAGGGGCATATAGGTCATCAGTCAGCTAAGATGATGAAAAAATCTAAGAATTTGGAGAATAGACAAAATAAGGCAATAGAAGAAAAACAGAATTTACTAAAAGATATTGAAACAAAGGAAAGTCTATTATTGCATCCGTTACATCACCACAAAAATCCTCTAATATCAGTTTGCGATTTATCATCATATTATGGAAAAAAGCAGATATTAAGTAATATAAGTTTTGATATAAAGCAAGGTGATATAGTGGCTATATATGGGGGTAATGGTAGCGGAAAATCAACCTTGATTAAAATTTTATTAGGTCTAAATCACGAGTATTCAGGTGATGTAAAATTAGCAAGTAATTTAAAAATATCATATGTTCCTCAAGATACATCCAATTTAACAGGTAGCCTAAACGAGTATATTCATAAGCAAGGTGTTGATGAAACATTGTGCAAAACAATTCTTAGAAAATTAGATTTTGCAAGAGAATTATTTGAAATAGATATGAAGAACTATAGCGATGGACAAAAAAAGAAAGTTTTAATTGCTGTAAGTTTGTCAAAGTCAGCTCATATATTTATTTGGGACGAACCACTGAATTATTTAGATGTAATATCAAGAATACAGATTGAGGAAATTATAAAAGAAGCAAATCCTACACTCATATTTGTGGAACACGATAAGAGGTTTGTAGAAGATATAGCGAATAAAATAATACGATTATAAACTAAATAATATCTTTTAGTTTGTCGAGGTAAACCTTTTTAACAATAACCTTATGCTATTGTTAAAAAGATTGAAACTCAGTAATAATGTATATTACTAAAAATCATATTAAAAATAATTCAAATTTATTGGTAGCCTTTTGGTAGCTAAACAGACAAAAGTTAATATCTTCATAAAAAAATACAGTTAGAGAATGTTGATTTATCAGCATTCTTTTTTATTTCAAATAGTTTCTCGGAATTAGAAATGTGGAGTTTATGGGAGGTCAGTTCTCCTTTGTCAGCTGATTGGAAGGTATAAGTTTTTCCATTAGCTTGGATCTGAGCATGTGCTGTTGGTAGACCAGCTTCGTAAGCCAAATCAAGGCTCCGCTCGACGCTGTTTTCTTGGGAAGGCGCAATTTCTTGTCCCTTTTCATCCACAAAACGAGCTCGTTTAATAACGTCAGGATTCAAATCGATATCGTCATAGAGATGAATGACTTCAATGACCGGTGCTGTAGCAGAACCTTTTTCTGGAGCGCTATTGTATGCAAAGCCATCTTTGATACCAAGATCAGAATATCGCACACGGTACCATGTTTTTCCGTTTTCGTCTGTAACCGTTGCTGGTCCATTTCCAGAGACATCATATTCGGTAAAAGCATGGGCTTCAACTGTCTTGTAGACGACATCTGTTGAAGAAGCAACTGGAGAAAAGTCTGGTTTCAAAGTCCGACGACGATGGATAACACGAATTTCAGAGATTCGTGGATCTACTGGAGTTTTAGCAGAAGCTGGGGTTGCTTCCTCAACGGTTGGGGTAGTTGTTTCTTCGTTAGGAAGTGGGGCTAGTGTTTCGTTGGTAACTACAGTAGCTCCACTCTCTGAAATGACTGAAACAGGAGTAAGCGTATCTTGTCGCTCAGAGATAGGAGCAGTGATTAGTGCAGTCTGCTCATCCGCAAAAGTGGTTGTTGCGAGACTGAGGGCTAAAACAGCTGCACACAATCCCGTAGTGAGTTAAATTTTCTTTTTCATACTTTCCTCTTTATACATACTGATAGTATAACTTGCAAGCTTTTTACTTGTCAAAAACAGCTGCTATAAAGGGATGAAATTGCAGGGGTTTCCTTTGAATAATCAAAATATAGGATAGAATATTTAAATCGGTTCAAGAATTTGAGAAAGTTGAATTACTTTTTTTAAAATGTCTGTTTTCGTCAAAAAAAGCCGAATTTTTAGATTGTGAGAGATAGCTATCGGCTCTTATTTGTGGTAAAATGAAAGGTGATCATGTCTTCGGACAAGTACAATGAGAAAAGGAAGATGTATTATGAAAAAACGGATTACCATCATCGAAGTAAAAGATTACGTTGGTCAAGAAGTGACCATCGGGGCTTGGGTGTCGAATAAATCAGGAAAAGGGAAAATTGCTTTCTTGCAATTGCGTGACGGAACTGCCTTTTTCCAAGGGGTTGCTTTTAAACCAAACTTTATCGAAAAATTCGGTGAAGAAGTGGGTCTTGAAAAATTTGATACCATCAAACGCTTGAGCCAAGAAACATCTGTCTTTGTGACAGGGATTGTCAAAGAAGACGAGCGCTCTAAATTTGGTTATGAATTGGATATTACAGACATCGAAGTCATTGGTGAATCGCAAGACTACCCAATTACTCCAAAAGAACACGGAACAGATTTCTTGATGGATAACCGCCACTTGTGGTTGCGTTCACGCAAACAAGTAGCGGTGATGCAAATCCGTAACGCTATTATCTATGCAACTTATGAGTTCTTTGACAAGAATGGCTTCATGAAGTTTGATAGCCCAATTCTTTCAGGAAATGCGGCAGAAGATTCTACAGAACTTTTCGAAACAGATTACTTTGGGACACCAGCTTACTTGAGTCAATCAGGACAGCTTTACCTTGAAGCTGGAGCTATGGCCCTTGGTCGTGTCTTTGACTTTGGTCCAGTATTCCGTGCGGAGAAATCAAAAACTCGCCGTCACTTGACTGAGTTCTGGATGATGGATGCGGAATACTCATACTTGACACATGATGAGTCACTTGACTTGCAAGAAGCTTATGTTAAAGCTTTGCTTCAAGGTGTTCTAGATCGTGCTCCTCAAGCCTTGGAAACTTTGGAACGTGATACTGAGCTTTTGAAACGCTACATTGCAGAGCCGTTCAAACGCATTACTTATGATGAAGCGATTGATCTCTTGCAAGAGCATGAAAACGATGAAGATGCGGACTACGAACATCTCGAGCATGGAGATGACTTCGGTTCTCCACACGAAACTTGGATTTCAAACCACTTTGGTGTACCAACCTTCGTGATCAACTATCCAGCAGACATCAAGGCCTTCTACATGAAACCAGTTCCTGGTAACCCAGATCGCGTGCTTTGTGCAGACTTGCTTGCGCCAGAAGGTTATGGAGAAATCATCGGTGGTTCCATGCGTGAGGAAGACTACGATGCCCTTGTCGCTAAGATGGAATCACTTGGTATGGATCGTACAGAATATGAATTCTATCTTGACCTTCGTAAATACGGTACAGTCCCACACGGTGGATTTGGTATTGGTATCGAGCGTATGGTGACTTTTGCAGCAGGTACAAAACACATCCGTGAAGCCATTCCATTCCCACGTATGTTGCACCGTATCAAACCTTAATAACTATAAGAGAGTGGGACAGAAATCGGTAATTCGTTAGAATTCGATTTCGTCGTCCCACCTCCGCACAGTTGAGTAGGGCTGTAAAAGCTGATGAAATCAGCGTAGTAGAGCCCACTCAACCACTGCGTCTTGCTCGACAATTCAAAGATAATTGAGAGGCTAGGACTTTTGTCCCAGCCTCTACTTTAAATGAAAGAGGTGGAGAAAATGTAGGCAACTCTAAGTAAGTCTTTTAGAAACACAAAAAATATCTATTGAAAGAGAGAAAACAATGTTTAAAAGAACTTACAAACGCAATATTCCACTCCTAGCAGGTCTGGAATTTACATCTTATTTTGGAATTACTAGTTTTTGGATTTTATTTTTTATCCAAAATGGTCTTTCCTTGCTTCAAATCGGTCTATTAGAGAGTATCTTTCATGGGACAAGTCTCTTATGTGAAATCCCATCTGGTATGTTGGCCGATCGATTTAGCTACAAGACCAATCTCAATTTGGCTCGCTTGGCCAGTATTGTGTCCTCTATCTTGATTTTGTTTGGTCAGGGGAATTTTTGGATTTATGCGATTGCTATGATGGTCAATGCTTGGTCCTACAATTTTGACTCAGGGACCAGTACCGCTTTCTTATATGATTCTGCTGTTGAAGCTGATCAAAAGGACCGATATCTTCAGATTTCTAGCTTTTTATCTGGTGTGGCAGAAGTCACCCGAACCTTAGGTACAGTTGTGGCAGGCTTCTTTATTCACGGAGCATTGGCCTGGACCTATCTGATTGCTATTGGACTATCCTTGCTATCCATTCTCTTGATTTTTCTAATGAAAGAGCCAGAGAGTAAGAGCGGTGAAAGAAATCACTTGACCATAAAGCGTATATTGGAGGTAGTGAAACAAGAGTGGCAGGAAAAACCAGTCTTGTTTTACTGGATGTTCACCTATCAGCTGGTAGGAACCATCATGTGTATGTTTTATTTTTACTACCAACAGAAAATCAGTGACCTAGCTAGTTGGCAAGTATCGCTCATCATGTTGATTGGAAGTGGATTTAATCTTCTAGCAGTTTATCTAGCTAGTCAAATCGGGAAAAAATGGAACAGTAATCAAGTCTTTCCAATCCTGGTTGCACTGACAGGTTTGGCCTTGCTGTTGGTAGGGTGGAGGACTCCATTCGCCTATCTGAGTGTCTATCTCTTGACCAATGCCCTTTATGCAGTGTATCAACCCATTTACTACAATGATTTACAAGCTTATTTGCCTTCTAGTGTACGAGCAACCATGCTTAGTATCAATTCGATGATGTTTAGTTTGTCTATGATTGTGATCTTCCCACTGACTGGTTGGTTGATTGACACTTGTGGATTTGTAGCTGTTTTCCTTGTACTAGGCCTTGTGATCCTCCTATCTTTCCCTCTCTTACTGATTGGATTAGGGAAAATGGGCAATCTATTAAATAAGGGGACAAAGATGGAATAATATTCCTGACGTACATTGGGTCGTTTTTCAACTCTCTCTGCTTTGCAGGGAGAGTTTTTCTCTCTTTCTAAATTGTGGTAAAATAAGTACATCCATTAGAAAGAGAAACTAGTAGTATGAAAGACTTATTGAAATACTTCAGGAATTATAAAAAAGAATCCATACTGGGACCGTTTTTCAAGTTGTTAGAAGCAACTTTTGAATTACTGGTTCCACTTTTAATTGCCCATCTGGTCGATCAGCTCATCCCCCGTCAGGATCAAGGGGGGATATTTGGACTGGTTGGTCTCTTATTTGTTTTTGCTGGTTTTGGGGTTCTTGTAGCGATAACGGCCCAATATTATTCGTCAAAAGCAGCGGTTGGCTATACCAAGGAATTGACTAATGACCTATATGAGAAGATTCTCAGCTTGTCTAAGGAGCAAAGAGACCGTTTAACCACCTCAAGTCTCGTGACGCGCTTAACCAGTGATACCTATCAGATTCAAACGGGGATTAATTTATTTTTACGTCTATTTCTCCGTGCGCCGATTGTCGTTTTCGGATCGATTTTTATGGCCTTCACCATTAGTCCGCAACTGACCTTATGGTTTATTGGTATGGTTGCCCTCTTGACCTTAATCATTGTCCTTATGTCTCGTCTGGTCAATCCTCTTTATGCGCGCATAAGGAAAATTACGGACCGAATGGTTACCATTACGCGTCAGCAGTTACAAGGGATGAGGGTTATCCGCGCCTTTGGGCAGGCATCTCACGAAGAAGCAGAGTTTAATGAGGTTAACCAAGACTATACGAAGTGGCAATTAGTGGTCTCTAAATGGTCTAGTTTAATCAGTCCCTTAACTTTTCTCGTCGTGAATGGAACCTTGATTTGTATTCTTTGGCAAGGGCAAGCCTCTATTCAAATGGGGACCCTCAGTCAAGGAATGTTGGTTGCTTTGGTCAATTACCTGCTTCAAATTTTGACGGAATTGCTGAAGTTAGCCATGTTGGTGACATCGCTCAACCAAAGCTATATTGCTGCTGGTCGGATAGTCCAGGTCTTTGAAGAAAAAAGTGAAGAGCTGGATCAAGAGTTGGATGATGTATCTGTTTCTGACCCTCAACTGGCCCTCCAGATCCAAGACCTTGTCTTTACCTATCCTTTAGCTGCAAAACCATCCTTAGAAGGGATTCACTTATCCCTGAACAAGGGCCAAACTTTGGGAATCATAGGAGGGACAGGTGCTGGTAAATCTACTTTGGTTCAATTGTTAGGTCATCTGTATGAAGCAAGTAAAGGAAGTCTAACTATTTTTAAAGATGGAGAAAATCCAAAGACTCTTCGTCAATGGCGTGACTGGGTAGCAGTAGTTCCACAAAAGGCTGAGCTCTTTAAAGGGAGTATTCGTTCAAACCTAACATTAGGATTAAATGAGGAACAGAACGAAGAGCAGTTGTGGTGGGCCTTGGGAGTTGCGCAAGCAGCTGATTTCGTCCGTGAGAAAGAGGGAGGACTAGAGGCTCCCGTAGAAGCTTTTGGACGGAATTTTTCTGGTGGTCAACGGCAACGTTTAACCATCGCTCGGGCTGTCCTTCGCCAAGCACCATTTTTGGTCTTGGATGATTCTACATCTGCCTTGGACTATTTGACAGAAGCAAGACTATTACAGGCTCTAAAAGAGGAGTTGACGGAAACAAGCCTCATCCTCATCTCGCAGCGGACCAATAGTCTACGAAGTGCTGAGCAAATTCTCATCTTAGATAAAGGTCGTCAAGTCGGCCTAGGAAGTCATGAAGACTTGGTGGCAACCAATCCTTTATACCAAGAGATTCATTTCTCCCAACAGAAGAGAGAGGAGGGGGCAGAATGAAACAGAAGACTTATTTACGGCGCTTGCTTGCTGATATAGCCAAACAGCCCATTTGGCTAATCTTAGCCAGTCTGGGAACCATCTTACAAGTCTTGTTGACCGTCTATATCCCTATCCTAATCGGGCGGGCAATAGACTTAGTGGTCCTCCCTGATGCAGCTCACCTCATACTCCCACTTATCCTGCAAATGGGTCTAGTGATCCTCTTTGCAACCTTGATTCAATGGTTGAATCCTTTAATTTACAATCAGATGATCTATCGATACAGTGAGGACTTAAGGGAGAAGGTCATCCAGAAAGTACATGTCCTTCCTTTATCTTTCCTGGATCGTCAAGGTACTGGGGATTTGGTCAGTCGCTTGACCACGGACGTTGAACAACTGAACAATGGTTTATTCATGGTCTTCAGTCAGTTCTTTGTTGGTCTTCTTACAATCTTAGTGACCATCGCTAGTATGGCCCGATTGGATTGGATGATGATGGGGATGGTTTTGATCCTGACTCCTTTATCACTCTTTATCGCTCGTTTTATTGCCAAGCGTTCCTACCATCTCTTTCGGATGCAGACCCAAGCTCGTGGGGCTCAGACGCAGATGATTGAAGAATCTCTCAGTCAAGAAAGCTTGCTCCAAGCTTTTAATGCGCAGGGTCAGTTTAAAGACAAGTTTATTGAGATCAATGGCGACTATGCTGGTTATTCTCAAGAGGCGATTTTTTATTCCTCTACCGTTAATCCTGCGACGCGCTTTGTCAATGCCCTGATTTATGCGTTGGTGACAGGATTTGGAGCCTTCCGAATCCTATCTGGAACGGGCTTTACTGTTGGCCAGTTGGTGACCTTCCTCAACTATGTCAATCAGTATACCAAACCCTTCAATGACATCTCATCTGTCCTTGCTGAGTTGCAAAGTGCCTTGGCTTGTGCGGAACGTCTCTACAGTGTCTTGGATCAAGAGGAAGTGAAAGAAAGTGGCAAGAGAGACTTGCAAGAAGAGACTGTCAAAGGAGCTGTCCAATTTGATCATGTCAGCTTTGGTTATCGCCCTGATCAGACCCTCATAAAGGACCTCTCCATTTCCATCCCGCCAGCTAGTAAGGTAGCTATTGTTGGTCCAACTGGGGCTGGGAAATCTACACTAATTAACCTTCTCATGCGATTCTATGATGTGGATCAGGGGCAGTTGAGCTTAGATCATGAAGCTGTAGATAGCTATAGTCTAGAAAGCTACCGCAAGCAGTTTGGAATGGTTCTACAAGAGACTTGGCTCAAAGTTGGAACGGTTCATGAGAATATCGCATTTGGTCGACCAGATGCTAGTCGGGAAGAAGTGGTTCAAGCAGCAAAAGCTGCCAATGCTGATTTCTTCATTCAACAGCTTCCAGATGGCTATGATACCTATCTAGCGGATGCGGGAGACTCCCTCTCTCAAGGACAAAGACAGCTTCTGACCATTGCTCGGGTCTTTCTTGCAGTACCTAAGATTCTGATCCTAGATGAGGCGACCTCTTCCATTGACACGCGGACAGAGTTGCTCATTCAGGAGGCCTTTCATAAGTTGATGATGGGTCGAACGAGCTTTGTGATTGCCCATCGTCTATCTACAATTGAAAATGCGGATCTCATCCTAGTTATGGTAGATGGAAATATTGTCGAATACGGGAATCATACGGAGTTGATGGCTCAAAAAGGCATATATTACAAAATGCAAACTGCCCAACTTTCTAGTAATTAAGACAGAAAAAGACTGGATCTTTGTCCAGTCTTTTGTATTTAATCCTGCTGATCTTTTAAAAGATAGAGAAGAGAGAAGGCCAGGAGAGCCATAGCAATACCTAATACTGTAAAAATAAAAGCATTGCTTTCGGAGATGAATCCGATGGTACTAAGAGCAAAAGGTGTAATGGCTGCTCCAAAGCTACAACCTAAAACGGCAACAGAAGTAACTTGATTCAAGCGTTTAGCAGGGATCTTCTCTGAAATAATCTGAAAAACCATTGTGAGGGATGTACTATAGGTATAACCTGAGAAGAGAGCAGAAATTCCAAGTAAAGGAATGCTAGGAGAAAGAGCTATCGCAATTAATGAAAGGCCGAAAGCAATACCCGCAAATGTAATGAGCTTATTCTTAAAGGTATGGACAAGTCCAGAGAATGTGAGACCTGCGAGGATACCAATTAGTTGCATACCGCTTAGGATGAGACTAGCTGAGTTGTATGATTCTTTGAAAGTATAAGCAACAATACTTGGTATGCGAAGAGTAACACCGACATTACATAAGACAATCATTGCGGCTACAAGAGCTAAGATAATGGTTAATTTCCACTCTTCTTTTTTTAGCGGCTCTTTATGGTTAGCAGAAGCATGATGTTCTTCTTCGTGTTTTTCATAAGGAACGAAGGTTAAGAAAAGGAAGAGAACAATTAAACCAGCTCCATAAGCTAAGAAACTTGCAGTCCAACCAAATTGTAATAGAAAACCAACTAATAAGGTGACTAAGGCAGTTCCGACTACTTCAGCAGAACCACGAAATCCAAGTGTTTGGATTCTTTCGCGACCATGGTAGCGTTCGCTAATGATGGAGATTGCCTTTGCATTGATCAATCCGACTCCCATCCCAAAAATTAAACGTGAGAGAAAAAGAATCGGATAAGCTTGGTTGATGAAGGGAATCATTCCAAAAAAGGAAAGAATCAAGAGACCGGTAACAATCATCTTTCTTTCATCTAAAAACTTCTCGATAAGAGTATTTAAAAATAAGGTGACCATGATACCAGCAGATGGAAGAGATACCAAGAGTTCAATCTGGCCTTTAGGTAAATCCTTATAATAATTAAACATGGAAGGAAGTGCGCTTGAGATAGAGAAAGAAGTTGTTAGTACCAGAGATAAAGAAAGGATACTAACTTTTTCTAATAATTTTTTCATATTTACCTACATTCTTTTATTACGTCTTTTGACACTCTACTATGGTATAGTTTTTTGATTCATTTAGCAAGTTATTTAGATGAAATTTCTTAATATTTTTCATATTTGGAAGAAGAAAAAAACTGGAGGTTTAACTCCAGTTTTTATTTCTATTAAACGTTTAAGACTTTATCCAAGAATTCTTTCAATCGTGGGTGTTGTGGGGTGTCGAAGATTTGGTCTGGTTTGCCGTCTTCGAGGAATTCCCCATCAGCGGTAAAGATGACACGATTGGCTACTTGACGAGCAAATCCCATCTCGTGGGTAACGATAATCATGGTCATGCCTTGTTTAGCCAAGTCCTTCATAACGTTCAGTACGTCCCCTACCATTTCAGGGTCAAGGGCAGAAGTCGGTTCGTCAAAGAGCATGACATCTGGCTTCATTGCCAAACCACGCGCAATGGCCACCCGCTGTTTCTGACCACCTGACAAGCTATCAGGAGAGACATCAGCTTTGTCAGCCAGTCCAACCTTTTCCAAGAGTTCCATTGCTAATTCCTTAGCTTCTTCCCGACTCATACGTTTGTGCTCTAAAGGAGCAAACATGATGTTTTCGATAACACTCATATGAGGGAAAAGGTTGAAGTGCTGGAAGACCATCCCGACATTTTCACGAACGATATCAATGTTTGTTTTTGGATCAGTAAGATCATAGCCGTTCACGGTAATCTGTCCCTTGGTTACTTCTTCGAGAAGATTGAGACTGCGTAGGAAGGTTGATTTACCTGAACCAGATGGTCCGATGATACAAACCACATCTCCTTCGTAGAATTTTGTTGAGATGCCTTTTAGGACCTCATTTTCACCGTAATATTTGTGGAGGTCATGGACATCAATTTTTAATTTAGCCATTAGTTAGCCCTCTTTTCTAATTGTTTTGCAAAGCGTGTCAATAAGGTAATGATGACGAGGTAAAAGACCGCAAGGATTGCATACATCTTGAAACTTTGGTAGTTTCGAGCGATGATAATCTTACCAGTTTGGAAGAGCTCGACCAAACCGATCGCAGACACGATAGTCGTATCTTTCAGTGCAATAACGAATTGGTTGACGAAGTTTGGAAGCATCAGTTTAGTCGCTTGAGGCAATATGATCTTGCGCATGGTCTTGCTATAAGAAATCCCGAGGCTTCGACTAGCTTCCATCTGTCCGGCAGGGACTGCTTGAATCCCTCCTCGAACAATCTCAGCAATATAAGCAGCAGCATTGAGGGAGAGAGCGATGGTACCTGCAAGGAAGTCATTGATTGGTGATTGATGACCTGTCATGGACTCGATCAAATTAGGAATTCCCCAGAAGATGAAGGCAGCAAGGATCATCAGTGGGATACCACGGATGACATCGACGAAGATCTCAGCTGTCCAACGAAGCCATTTATAAGGACTGACACTGAACATTCCAAAGATGATCCCAATCACCATAGCGATCGCAAATGATAGAAGTGCTAGTGCAATAGTGACACCAAGTCCACTTAACAATTGTTTGTAGTTGTTTTGGAGCAAGCCCCAGATAGTCGTTTCATCTACTGCAGTAGATTCTGTGGATTCTTCGCTATCGCTTGAAAGGTACTTATCCAAGATCTTTTGGTATTCGCCACTTTCTTTTAAGTTGGCCAAACCGTTGTTAAACATTTCAATCAATTCAGGGTTTGAATCCTTTTGAACTGCAAAGGCAGTCTGACCACTTGGAGTTCCTTCGATAGGTGTTTTGAATTTACGTCCTTGTTTAATGGCGTATTTGATCACAGGTTCGTCATCCATGATAGCAGCTACAGAACCAGAGTTTAAGCTGTCATACATAGAAGCCCCATCTGAGAAGGTTTTGATTTTATAGCCATACTTGCTCTTGTTTTCCTCGAGGAAAGTTTGAGAAGCAGTACCATTTTTGACACCAACTGTTTTTCCTTTTAGATCTTCGTAGGAAGAAATCTTACTACTTTCTTGAACTGCTAGGATCGAATTCGTTGTGTAGTATGGGTCAGAGAAGTCAAAAGTTGCCTTACGAGCATCTGTTACAGTCATGCCTGCAATCATTCCGTCCGCATTTCCATTCTGAACATCACTGACGGCGGCATCAAAACCAGGGTTGCTAATTTCTAGAGTAAAGCCTTGGTCTTTGGCAATGGCCTTAATTAATTCCATATCAATCCCAGTGTATTTGCTTTGATCATTTTGGAAGACGAAGGGAGCAAAAGAGGAATCACTAGAAATTTTGTATTTTTTCTTCTTAGGAGTCGCCTTTTGGCCAGCTTTTGTGCTCGTTTCAGGAACAGCAGAAGTGCTGGCGGTAGTCGTTGTTGAAGATGATGATTGGCTGCTACCAGTCCATTTTTCAATAATTTGGTCTAGTGTACCATCTTTCTTCATTTGAGCAAGGGCAGTATTGAATTGTTTAATAAGGTTTTCATGGGACCCATCTTTTTTGACTCCAAAAGCAAAGCTTCCAACAGCTTCTCCTTCCATATTAATAGAAAGATCTTGGCCTTGCTTAATGGCATATTCGATAACAGGTTGGTCGTCCATAATGGCATCCACTGCACCGGTTGATAAACTATTGTTCATCAAATCACTGGTATCGAATGTCTTGATTGTATAACCGTACTGATCTTTGTTCTTCTGAAGGAAGCGTTGAGCAGCTGTTCCGTTTTTGACTCCGACCGTTTTTCCTTTGAGCTGGTCATAGGAAGTGATTTTGTTAGCTTTCTTAGTCGCAATCACGACTTTTGTATCATAGTAGGTATCAGACATCGCAAAGACTTGCTCACGTTCCTTGGTCTTGGTCATCCCTGCCATAATGGCATCGGCTTGACCAGCTTGAACTGCATTGACCGCTGCATCAAAGCCTGGGAACGATTTTTCTAAGGTCCATCCGTTAATTTCAGCGACCTTATCCAAGATTTCAACATCAATTCCTTTATAAACTTGGTCTGAGTCTTTGAATTCGAAGGGCGCATATGCCGTATCGAAAACGACTTTTACAGTTTCAGCCTGTGCTTGACTCGCAAAGGCGAATAGTGGAAATAAGAAAAGCAAACATGCTACTAGTTTTTTCTTCATTTCGTTCTCCTTTATATCAAATCCAGTTGTCTCGAGAAGAGCAATGGAAGGGATACCCAAAAGGGCTCAAAAAAATAAAGAATTCATACTGAAAACAAGTATGAATTTCATCATTTATTAGTTACGAGGATTATCATACCATAAATGAAACCTAAAATCAAGAATTTTAACCAATCCATGTTATGTTTTCTGACATCATTAAATATTGCAGTCTCTGATTTTCTTTGCTACAATGAAACTATAAGATAAAAGGAGGAAGATAATGAAGAAAGGTAACATTTTTCAAGATATAAAAACTGACACCTCATGGTCAGTACTTGTTTCTACACTATTCTATGTGTTCTTAACTTTCCTATTTGTTGAAGGTGGGCTTTGGCTTGGGAGTGAGTTTGTAGGACCATTTTCTCTAGTCATAGAGTTTTTAACGGAGCTCTTTTCACCAGGAAATGGAGGCGCAAGTGTTCAAGAGTTCTTCTACCATTATTTTCTCTATTATGAGCTTTTCAGTTTTGTATTCATTCTCATCCTCTTTATTTTTTGGGTGAAGTTCATTGAGAAGAATCCCTTATCGACGTTAGGTTTTGTAAAAAGGAATTGGCTTAAGTATCTATGTTGGGGGATCTTGCTTTCCCTTCTTCAAATGGGAGTCATTGCACTTGTCTACCAGGTAGGTGGAATCGGGACTTTTGAGCTAAATGAATTAAGTTTAGAACCCATCCTCTTTATTCTCGGTTTATTTCCATTTTGGCTCCTTCAAGGAGGGACTGAAGAAGTAGCGACGCGGGGTTGGCTCCTCACTCGGATTGCAGCAAGAGCTAATCTACCATTAGCGATCGCAGTTTCTAGTAGTCTCTTTGGCTTTCTTCATCTGGGAAATTCAGGAGTGACCTTCTTATCCGTCCTGAATATTGTCCTTGATGGGGTGCTAGCTGGTCTGCTCCTTGTCTACACCGATAGTATCTGGCTAGTGGTCGCTCAACACGGTACTTGGAACTATGTACAAGGAAATCTCCTTGGTTTTCAAGTCAGTGGGACGGGCGCAGATGCGTCTATCTTTAGCTTTACCATGGGATCAGGACCTGACTGGCTAACTGGAGGAGCATTTGGTGCAGAAGGATCGATCATCACCACTTTGGTTCTTCTATTATCCGTCGTGATTGTTTACCGCTTAGGTGAAAGAAGAGAAAAAGTTGTTAATGAACAAGTGTGAAATGGCTGATAGGAAATAAAAATAAAAACGAAGACTGGCAAAAGTGCCGGTCTTTTTTATCAATTATATAAAACAAGCCGAACACCTAATGATGAGTTCGGCTTGTTTTATATAATGGGAATAATTAGCTTGACTTGGGCACCATTATGAATATTTTCTAAATGCATCGTTCCATTATGAAGTTTCATGACGCGTTTTACGAAAGATAAACCAAGTCCATAGTGACTTTCTTGAGAAAGTGTTCTTGCTTGGTCCTCTTTATAGAAAAGATTTCCAGCATGTTGTAAAACATTTTTTGAAAATCTAGATTGATTATTCCATATAGTTAGAACTAATCGATTATTTTCTTGTGACATTGTTAGCTGTATCTTTGCATCATTATCTTTTTGATGTTGTATTGCATTATTAATAATATTTGTGATTGCTCGAAAAAACAAATTGGAATGAATGGCAATTTGTGTTGATGGAGTTACTGTATTTGAAAAAACAAATTGTGTATTTCTCGGGAGTAACGGAGTGATCTGTTCCTTCAATTGATGAGTTACTTGTTGAATTGATATGTTTTCAAGTTGAATATCATGGTCATAAAAAGTTTTGGAGTATTGGATGAAGTGGTTAAAATAATCATTTAATTGAATACTTGCTTGCTCCAGATCTTTTAGACATTCCATTGCTTGAGGTGTTTGCTCGGTGGATTGTAAGAATTCGGCATTTCCTCTGATGACAGTTAGAGGGCTACGAAGATCATGTGCAGCGCTAGATACTTGAAACATGAGTTCTTTTTTTTGATCTTTTTCATTTTGAATTCTATTTTTTATTTCAGATTGCATTTTTTCGATCAGATCGTTTGTTTCAATGAATTCTTTAATCTGCAAATGGTGATGTTCATTTTTGGTGAAATATAGACCACTATGATAAACCATGTTCAATTCTGTTTGAATCTTGGTTAATAATTGTTTAATATTTATTACAATGATAAAAATTAAAATGATGCAAAGATAAATCCAAGAACTGACGCTAAAAAATAAAGCAAAGTGATTGGCATTTTTCTCATTAATTCCAGATACAGAAGATAGAAGAGCTGGAACTATGTAAAAAAGTATCAGACATAGAAGAAATTGCCAAATGATTTTAAGGTAAGTACGCTTAATGAGTTGCTTGATTGTCAATTCTTTTTCCATTTGTATCCTCCTCCCCATATTGTTTTGATGGGGTCAATTTGATGGATCTTAAATTTTTGTCTGATTTGATAGATGTATTCAGTAATGGATCGTAGTTGTGCATCAGAGTCTACAGGATAGAGGTAATTGTAAAGTTCTTCTATGCTAAATATTCGGTTCTCATTTTTTGCTAAAAGATAAAGTAAATCAAACTCTCGCTTAGTTAATGAAATTCTCTTTGATTGATAATAAACTTCTTGACTATCTCGATAAAAAGCTATATTTGAATCCATCTCTTCTTTAGAGGCGTTGTGAGATCTTTCTTCTCTACGAAGGTGCATTTGAATTCTTGCAATCAATTCTTTAATGCTGAATGGTTTTGTGATGTAATCATCGGCTCCGGCTTGTATTCCTTTTAGTAAATCTTCTTCAAAATCTTTAGCGGTTAGAAATAGAATTGGAGTAGTAATTTGTGAACGAATGGAACGACAGATTTCTAAACCAGAAATAGGCATCATGACATCAAGTAGAATTAGATCGAATCCAGTAAAGTCGCAGATATTGATCTCCTCTATATATTTACGAGTTTCCACGTGAAAGTTATTCGCTTTTAATGCATTCGCTATTAATCGTAAGATTTTTTCATCATCGTCAATGGCTAAAATTTTATACTTCATAGTCCCTCCAATTGTATGAGCATATTATAGCAAATATAAAATGCAATTTGTTAGAAATGAAGAAAATAATTATTCTGATAATTTCCTGATTTTCTCCTGTTATACTTGCTCCAAGTGAAGGTGGAATTTCACTAAAAGTCAGAAGGGAAAAAGAATGAATGATAACAATTCAAAAGCTACATAAGGAATATAATAATAAAATTGTCCTTCAAAACGTGTCTTTCAAAGCCAAAAAAGGTGAGATTACTGGATTGATTGGACCGAATGGATCCGGAAAATCAACTTTAATCAGAATTTTACTTGGTTTAGAAAATAGTCAAACGGGGATAGCGTTGATCAATGGCAAAAAATACTCTCAATTGGGAGATAATCCTTTTGGTATTGTTGGATCATTCCTAGATAGTTGCCAACCTTATCCAACTAGAACAGGATTTCAGCATCTTCGGTGGATTGGCTTGGCTTGTGGCGTTGACAAAAATAGGTGCAATGAATGTTTAGAGTTGGTGGGGTTAAGTGAAGCTAAAAATAAAAAAGTAAAAGACTATTCATTAGGAATGAAGCAACGTCTTGGGTTAGCAACAGCATTATTAGCAAATCCTGATATCTTAATTTTAGATGAACCAATCAATGGACTAGATCCAGAGGGTATACGCTGGGTACGCAATTTTTTGCAGTCTTTTGTCAATGAAGGTAAAACTGTCTTAATGACAAGTCATTATATGAGTGAGTTAGAATTAACTGTAGATCATCTAGTTGGTATTTCTAATGGGAAAATTGTTATTGATGCTCCTACAAAAGATATTTTGAAACAGTTTGGATCTTTTGAGGAAGCATATTTTAAGGCGCTCGAAGGGAAAGAAGGTGAATAATATGTTGAAACGTTCCTTTTTTAGTGACCTCTATAAATATTGTAGTTTAGTTACTTTTAAATCCACTTTTTTTCTTATTTTGGGAGTCAGCATATTTTTTACAATTCAAAATATCCAGGTGATAAATGCCTTAGTAGAAGGAAATGGCCAAGCAGTTAACCTTGATCCGTCTATGTTATCATCGAATCCAGTCTATACAGTCAGGGATGCTCTCTTATCCTCTCCCTACCAAGCAAGTGTTATTTTCTTGCCAATCTTGGTTTCACTTGTTTATTCAACCCATTACCAATTTGGTGATGATAATTTTACTCAGTTATTGATCCCAAACTGGAAAGTTCGTCTTACTGGGTTTATGGCAAGTTCGATTGTTTTATCGTTACTTTCTACTTTAATAATTTCTATAGTAAATGCTGTTATCTTACTCATTTTTCTAGATTCAACTTTAAAGAATTATTTAGAATTGACTTTGTTCTTAGATGTTACGGTAAGAGTTATGATATTTGCAATCGTTCTTACTTTATTAGCTTTACTTTTCGTAATAGTAACGAAAAAATCAATGACTTCATTAATTGCAGATGTTTTATTATTGGTAATCAGTTTATCAGGTATTCTAAGAGGAATTTCCTCTAAAATAGAAAATCTATTGCCTTTGATTGGAGCAAAGTCATTTGCTTTTGGCCGAATTGAAGGGACTCAAACGAGCCAATTGTATGGATTTACACTTTTAGTAGTAGAAGGGATCTTGTTCTTGGTGTTCATAATGGTTGTAGAAAAGATTCGAATGGGGAGGAAGAATGGCAAAAGTATTTTTCAGTCTTATCGTCAAAAAATATAGTTTAAAACCCGTGAAGTACCAGATAACCATACAGTCATTTTTGATAGGTTTTGTGTGTCTCTTAAGTATTTTACCAGTTGCAATCAATGGTACAATTGTAGAATTATCTTTAAAGCAAGCTCTTGTTTTTGCATCAATGCTCTCTGTTGGTATTGGGAGTGTTAATGTATTTGTAGAGTTACAATCACACGAAACAAAACTAGTTTATTTGGTAAGTGGAAAAAGGATCTTAAGTTCAATTCGGATCCTGTTCGTAGAGTTATGTGATGTAGTACTACAATCAACCTTATATTTCATTGTACTGCTTATATGGTTTCATTTTTTTAGTAGCGAAAATGGTGTCAGTTTAGAAATTTTCAGTTTCTATTTGATTGGCTCCATCCAATACTTTTTGATTTCTTACTTCTTAAGTTATTTTTTCAAAAGTCCAATGGGGAGTTTAGCTATTTTGCTACTTTTTCCTATTTTGGTACAACCATTCATAGAAAGAGTAGTGGAACCATTGACTAGTTATCTATTTTATAATATTGTTGCGGATACCATATTAGGTAGTGCTTCCAATTTGCAACTCTGTATTTACGTTTTTGGACTTGTAAGTTCACTTGGAGCGACTCTCTACCTCTTGGTAAGGAATCAAGAAGTTAAGTAGTAAATAAAAATGATACTGATGAGCGAACCTTGCTAATTTTGTAAATCAATGACATTGATGTTAATTACGTATTTCATGGTTTTAGAATAAAAGACAAGACTTTCGAAGTAATTGCGAGAGTCTTGTTTAGTTTCCATGCTAATGCGTGTCTAATTAATGATGTTGTAATTCGGACATATCCCGATTTAACGGATCATTTTGTAACATGTTGTCTTCCCTCTTCATTCCTCATCTCAGAGAATTCTAGTGATTTATGGTAAAATAAGGTCTATATATGTGAGGACAAAGAGATGATTAATCGAATTACAGATAACAAATTTAAACTCGTTTCCAAATACCAACCGTCTGGGGATCAACCGCAGGCTATTGAACAGTTGGTGGATAACATCGAGGGTGGTGAGAAGGCGCAAATCCTGATGGGAGCGACTGGTACGGGGAAGACCTATACCATGAGCCAG
This sequence comes from Streptococcus sp. DFI.7.26, assembly GCF_022240605.1. Taxonomy (NCBI): domain Bacteria; kingdom Bacillati; phylum Bacillota; class Bacilli; order Lactobacillales; family Streptococcaceae; genus Streptococcus; species Streptococcus sp. DFI.7.26. The sequence continues at coordinate 89,957 of NZ_JAKOGN010000003.1, forward strand.
GTCATTGCCCAAGTCAATAAACCGACCTTGGTCATCGCCCACAATAAGACGCTAGCAGGCCAGCTCTATGGAGAGTTCAAGGAATTTTTCCCGGAGAATGCGGTCGAGTACTTCGTATCTTACTATGATTACTACCAACCAGAAGCCTATGTGCCTTCGAGCGATACCTACATCGAAAAGGATAGCTCAGTCAATGATGAGATTGACAAGCTTCGTCACTCCGCGACTTCAGCATTGTTAGAGCGTAACGATGTCATCGTTGTCGCATCTGTTTCATGTATTTACGGTTTGGGTTCGCCGAAGGAATATGCCGATAGCGTAGTGAGTCTGCGTCCAGGTCTGGAGATTTCTCGTGATAAACTACTCAATGACCTGGTGGACATCCAGTTTGAGCGCAATGACATCGACTTTCAACGGGGGAAATTCCGTGTTCGTGGGGATGTGGTCGAGATTTTCCCAGCTTCGCGTGATGAGCATGCCTTTCGTGTTGAGTTTTTCGGGGACGAAATTGACCGCATTCGTGAGGTTGAAGCTCTGACTGGTCAAGTCCTTGGTGAAGTGGACCACTTGGCAATTTTCCCAGCTACCCACTTCGTGACCAATGACGACCATATGGAAGTGGCCATTGCCAAGATTCAAGCGGAACTTGAAGAGCAGTTAAAGGTCTTTGAAAAAGAAGGCAAGCTTTTGGAAGCTCAACGTTTGAAACAACGGACCGAATACGATATTGAAATGCTACGAGAGATGGGCTACACCAATGGCGTCGAAAACTACTCCCGTCACATGGATGGCCGGAGTGAAGGAGAGCCTCCCTACACCCTTCTTGACTTCTTCCCAGAAGATTTTCTCATTATGATCGATGAAAGTCACATGACCATGGGACAGATCAAGGGCATGTACAATGGAGACCGCTCACGCAAGGAAATGCTGGTCAACTATGGTTTCCGTTTGCCGTCTGCCTTGGATAACCGGCCACTACGTCGTGAGGAGTTTGAAAGCCATGTCCACCAGATCGTCTATGTGTCTGCGACACCGGGTGATTATGAGATGGAACAAACCGATACCATCATCGAGCAGATCATTCGTCCGACAGGTCTACTCGATCCTGAGGTGGAAGTGCGTCCGACCATGGGTCAAATGGACGATCTCTTGGGTGAAATTAATGCGCGTGTAGAACGTGGAGAGCGGACCTTTGTTACCACCCTGACCAAGAAGATGGCAGAGGACTTGACCGACTATTTCAAAGAAATGGGGGTCAAGGTCAAATACATGCACTCAGATATTAAGACCTTGGAGCGGACGGAGATTATCCGTGATTTGCGTCTGGGCGTTTTTGACGTCTTGGTCGGGATCAACCTTCTTCGCGAAGGGATTGACGTTCCGGAAGTCAGTCTGGTTGCTATTCTCGATGCTGATAAGGAAGGCTTCCTTCGTAATGAACGCGGCCTCATTCAAACCATTGGTCGTGCAGCCCGTAATAGTGAGGGTCACGTCATCATGTATGCGGACACCATGACTCAGTCTATGCAAAAAGCCATTGATGAAACAGCCCGTCGTCGTAAAATCCAGATGGCTTATAACGAAGAGCATGGCATTGTGCCACAAACCATTAAGAAGGAAATCCGTGACCTGATCTCTGTTACCAAGGCTGTGGCCAAGGAAGAGGACAAGGAAGTGGATATCACCAGTCTCAACCGCCAAGAGCGCAAGGAACTGGTCAAGAAGTTGCAAGGCCAGATGCAAGAAGCCGTCGAAGTGCTTGACTTTGAGTTAGCAGCGCAAATCCGTGATATGATGTTGGAAGTCAAGGCATTGGATTAGATAGGATAAAGCGAATGAAGATTATCATTAAAACAATGGAAACTTCTGAAGAGATAGAAGGAAAATCTCTCGTTCATTGGCAAACGTGGAGAGAGGCATATGACGATCTTTTACCCGCGGAATTTCAGGAGACAATGACATTAGATAGATGTCGTTTCTTTAGTCAAAAGTATCCAGAAAATACATTGATTGCGATGGATGGAAAGAAGGTCGTTGGATTTATCAGCTATGGAAATTTTCGTGATGAGGCCATTCAAGCTGGTGAAATCATCGCCTTATATGTTTTAAAAGATTACTATGGAAAAGGTGTGAGTGAAAAGTTAATGCATGCTGCATTTGTTGCTCTCAATCATTTCTCTGAAATTTATTTATGGGTATTGAAAGAGAATAAGCGAGCCATTGCTTTCTATCAAAAAATGGGTTTTACTTTGGATGGCCTAGAAAAAATGCTTAAACTTGGAAAACCTGTTAAGGAATTGCGGATGATGTGTTCTTCAAATAAAAATTCCTAAAGGATCTATCTATCAATCTTTGAACCATTATCAACTAATAAAGTATAAAAGTGAAATAGATAGAATGAAAAAAAGATGAAGGAGAAGATGAATGAAAATTTTAGTCATCAATGGGCATCCTGATAAGGAAAGTTACTGTCAGGCTATTTTTCAAACCATTGTCGAAACTATTGACTCAGGTCGCCATGAACTTGAAGTCATCAACCTTAATGAAGAGGACTTTGATCCGGTTTTACGTTATGGCTATCGAAAACGGATGGAAGAAGATTCTTTTATCCTTCGTTCCCAAGAATTGATCCAGTGGGCGGATCACCTGATCTTTGTCTATCCCATCTGGTGGAGTAGTATGCCTAGCCTTATGAAGGGCTGGATCGATCGGGTCTTTACACCGGGGATTGCTTACTCGGCCAATGATCAAGGAAACTTTATCTGGAATTACCTCAGAGGCAAGCAATTTAAGAAGTTGCTTAAAGGCAAAACCGCCAGTATTTATGCGACCTCCATGGCGCCTACTTGGTGGTACAAGATCTTTTCAGGCCCTCTCAACATTCCTGATAGTTATGGTATCTCCGTTTTGAAAAATGCCGTCTTGAACCACTGTGGGATTAAAACCAAGCGCGTCTGCATTTTGGGTGAAGTCGGCCGCGATGTGAATACCGCTAGTATGCGGAAACAGCATCTCCAAAAGGTAGCAGTAGAAGTCAAGAAACTTTGATCAGAGATGGGTTACTACTGATAAGTTAGTGTCTTTAGTTGTATTTTGATTGGCTTTTGGTTAAACTATTACATAATCTATAAAACATAGGAATGATTCCATATGCTACTTTTTATCTATATGATCTATGTCATTTATTCACTATCAAAAATGAAAAGAGAAGGAAAAAGAGTCTCAATTTTCACTAAGTTGATTGTTTACGGCTTATTGATACTCTCTTCGTTTATGCTCTATTTCAGTTTATTGTCATTTTTATTTAGCCCGTTGCCATTTTTTGGCTTTCTAGCTACTCTTGCTATTGGTGGTATGATGCTATCTCTGAAAATAGTCATTGCCCTTGCTTTACTTTTGTTATCGCTCAGCCTATTCTTAGATAGTAAAAATAGTGATCCAGATACGCCTCTAATTGATCATTGGCTTCGATTAGGTGTTCATATCCTATTGATCATTATTTAAGGCAAGAACGTTTTTCGTTTTCATTTACAACTGGTATCCCTTCTATCGGACACAAATAGTCAGTTGGAAGAATGTCGAGGGGGGCTACTTTTTAGTCTCTTTGCTAGCCTGATCCTGGTATTATTCATTGAGTTGTTCTTTAGCAGTGATGTCATGGTTCGGTAACGATTCACTCGGAGTATTATTTAAAAGAGAAGTCAATTGTCTTTCAGAGAGGCTCTCTTTTGGATGCCTATGATGAATACCATGAGCTGGTAAATCCCTTTGTGATGAAAAAGAGATAAAGAAAAAAGTTTATATTGATTAATTGTCAATATCATAGAAAGGAAATATATGTCACGTACAACGCCTACTATACTGTGCAATCTTTGCATGGTCGAAGATCTTGAAAATGGGAAAGTAGTCCTCCAATACCGCTCACCTGAAAAGACTCACTGGGCTGGCTATGCTTTTCCAGGTGGCCACATTGAAGAAGGAGAAAGTTTGGTAGAATCCGTCATTCGTGAAGTCTACGAAGAGACAGGACTGACAATTGCAGATCCAAAACTGGTCGCAGTTAAAGACTGGGAGCCAGATGAGGGAGGTCGCTATATCGTCTTTTGCTACAAGGCGACAGAATTCACCGGCCAGCTAAGATCGTCTGAAGAAGGAGAAGTTTCTTGGGTTGAGAAGGACCAATTAAAAAAGTTGGACTTGTCCTACGATATGCTTCCTCTCCTGGAAGTGATGGAAGACCCGGACTTGTCTGAGTTCTATTATCGCAAACGGACAGACGATGATTGGGAAAAATTTCGCTATTAAGGAGTTGGGTACACCAGCTCTTTTCTTATTCTTGTAAGAAGTGGAAAAAAGTAGTATGATGGAAGGGTTTAGGAATACCTGATCTAGGGGGATTTATTACATATGAAGGATTTTCACTTTGATGCCATTGCAGCATTTGAAAATTACGAGATCGAAACTATGAGAGATGGCCATGTGGTGGTGACAACCAAGGTCGTGGAATCATCGCTCAATTATTATGGAAATGCGCATGGAGGCTATCTCTTTACTCTATGTGACCAGATCAGTGGATTGGTCGTGATTTCACAGGGAGTAGATGGTGTGACCTTGCAGTCATCCATCAATTATTTGAAAGCAGGGCGTCTAGGAGATATCCTAACCATCCACGGAGAATGTGTCCACAGTGGCCGGACGACTCGAGTTGTCGATGTCGACATTACCAATCAGGAAGGTGCCAATGTCTGTAAGGCGACCTTTACCATGTTTGTAACGGGAGAAAGAGATGAATCAGCAAAAGTACGCATTTAAAAACTATATTTTTGATTTTTATGGAACCTTGGTCGATATCGAAACCGATGAGTCGAGTCCAGTCTTGTGGGAGACCATGGCCCAAATCTACCAGTCCTATGGTGCTCATTATACAGGGGACAGCCTGCAAGTCCGCTATAAGGAGTTGGTACAGCAAGCTGAGCAAAGTATCGCTCGGGAAAAACAGGTTACATATCCGGAGATTGATTTGACCGTGATTTTCGTTCAGCTTTATCTAGAGAGTCATCCAACTGGAACTAGTGTCCATCATCTTAAAGAGTGGGGACGCTTGATCGCTCGGACTTTCCGTGTCCTCTCACGCAAACGCTTGGAGCTCTATCCGCACACGAAAGAAGTCTTAGAAGATATGAAGGCTGCAGGGTGTCGGATTTATCTCTTATCCAATGCGCAAGCGGACTTTACCAACCCAGAGATTGATTTGGTTGGCTTGAGAGAGATTTTCCACGACATTTATCTGTCGTCTGATGCAGGGATTCGCAAACCTCAGCGCGAATTTCTCATGAAAGTCACCAAAGACCACCAGTTGAATCCTGATAAAACGGTCATGGTAGGGAATGACTTCACTACTGATGTGGCTGTGGCGAAAAGTATCGGCATGCAAAGTATCTTGATCAATACCTTCCCCTACTCGGACGAAGAATTACAGAATAAGAGTCAAGCAGGAGTGCGCGTGATTCGAGACATTCAGGAATTGCAAGAAGATAAAGGTGATCATCAATTTTAGGAGGCTAAGTTGCCTCTTCTTTTATTGAAAATGCTTCAATAGAACGGTATTTGTCAAATTTCCCCTTTCATGGTATACTATGGGAGTTAATTTTGCTAAGGAGATTGAAATGAATAACTTACCAAACTGTCCAAAATGTAACTCTGAATACGTCTATGAAGATGGTGCGCTCTTGGTCTGTCCAGAATGTGCTTATGAATGGAACCCAGCTGAAGTCGTAGAAGAAGAGGGTGTTGTAGCCATCGACGCGAATGGGAACAAATTGGCTGATGGCGATACTGTCACCTTGATCAAAGACTTGAAAGTGAAGGGTGCACCAAAAGATTTGAAACAAGGAACGCGCGTGAAAAACATCCGTATCGTTGAAGGCGACCACAACATCGATTGTAAGATTGACGGCTTTGGCGCAATGAAACTCAAATCAGAATTTGTCAAGAAAATCTAAAGATAAGAAGAAGGGCCTAGCCCTTTTCTTTCAGGAGGATACTATGAAATTCAAACTATTGTTTAGCTATCGTTTTCTATTGTTTATCTTGAGTGTGATCGGCGTTTATCTGCAACTGACCAAGCATGGTGGCTTTGGGATGATGCTCTATTACACCATTTTGTCCAACATGTTGGTCATGTTCTTTATGGGGGACATGGTCTGGCGCATGCTTCGTGGTCGTTCGACCCAGACTCAGGGCTATCTTCGTTTAAAAGGTGGTGTCACCATGTCTATCATGATTACCTGTGTCATCTACCACTTTATGCTAGCCCCCATCGCGACACCTGAGAAGTTTTACCGCTTGGAAAACTTCCTCTGTCACTACATTGTTCCTTTGATGTTCTTCTTTGACACCCTGGTGATTGATAAACCAAAACAGTACCGTAAGTCGGATCCATTGGCTTGGACCGTGCTTCCCGTACTCTATATGGTCTTTGCTCTTCTCAACGGTTTGGTCCTTAAGTGGCCGGTTCCAGGTGCCAAAGACAGTCCTTTTCCTTATTTCTTTATCAATGTCAATCGTTTTGGTTGGCTTTATGTGGTTAAGATGGCGACCATCATTTTTGTCGCTTATTTACTAGCTGGATGTGGCTTGTTTGCCTTGAAGAAGATTGGGAAAAAAGGAACAGATCATCATTAAATAAAAGATTTGTGGATGTAAATCCGAACATTCGTAGAAAATAATGAGTTTTTTCTTGCATCCCACTATAAACTGTGATATAGTATGGATAATTAAATAGTCCTTTAATCCTGTCCCGTGAGGCAGGCAAGGAGTCTGATCAAAATAAGGGGTGAACTAGATGCGTTCTAGATCTTATCTCTTGATATTTTTCTGAAGCCTCCTTGAAAAGGGAGGCTTTTTTCTATCAATTAGGAGGAAAAGATGAAGATCAAAGAAGTCGTTGATGATTTGACCATGAAGCGAGCGATTACTCGCATCACTTATGAAATCATTGAACGGAATAAGGATCTGAGCCAAATTGTTTTGGTAGGGATCAAAACTCGTGGCGTTTTCATTGCCAATCGCATCAAAGAAAGGTTAGCACAGCTAGAACAAATAGAAGTTCCAGTCTGTGAATTGGATACCAAGCCTTTCCGTGATGATATCAAAGTAACAGAAGATTCAACCGTTTTACCAGTAGATATTACTGGCAAAGATGTCATCCTGATTGATGATGTCCTTTATACAGGTCGGACCATTCGAGCAGCCATCGATAATCTTGTCAGTCGTGGACGTCCATCGCGTGTCAGCCTGGCAGTCCTAGTGGATCGTGGTCATAGAGAATTACCGATCCGACCAGATTATGTTGGAAAGAACATTCCAACAAGTCGATCAGAGGAAATTATTGTCGAGATGACTGAGCTAGATGGTCAAGATCGCATCTTGATCGAGGTGAGTGAATAAGGTAGTTTTCAAATCGTCGCTATATACAGGAGTGACTGAGGAAGCTTCCTGTATTGTTTTCACATATGCATATCTTTGGAATGGAGTTACAACATGTCTACAAATCAAATCGCACTTAAAAACCTTGTCTCAATGGAAGCTTTATCAAACGAAGAAGTTATGGCCTTGATTAAGCGTGGTATTGAGTTTAAAAATGGAGCAAAAGCTCATTATGATGAGCAACATATCGTGGCTAACCTCTTCTTTGAGTCATCAACACGTACGCACAAAGCATTTGAAGTGGCTGAGTTGAAATTAGGTTGTGACCTCCTTGACTTTGATGTGAAAACGAGCTCTGTAAACAAGGGTGAAACTCTGTACGATACCATTTTGACCATGTCAGCTCTCGGAGTTGATATCTGCGTCATCCGTCACCCAGAAGTAGACTACTACAAGCAATTGATTGAAAGTCCAACTATCACAGCCTCTATTGTCAACGGGGGAGATGGATCTGGTCAACACCCAAGCCAAAGTTTACTAGACTTGATGACCATCTATCAAGAGTTTGGTCACTTTGATGGACTCAAGGTTTGTATCGCTGGTGACTTGGATCACTCACGGGTGGCAAAATCAAATATGCAAATCTTGAAACGTTTGGGAGCAACCCTCTACTTTGCAGGCCCAGACGAATGGAGAAGTGCGGAATTTGAAGAATACGGAACCTTTGTGACGATTGATGAAGTGATCGAAGAGGTCGATGTCATGATGTTCCTACGTGTGCAACACGAGCGTCATGATTATGAGTCACTCTTCTCAAAAGAGAACTACCATCGTTTGCATGGCTTGACACAAGAACGCTATGATCGTATGAAAGACACAGCCATCTTGATGCACCCAGCTCCAGTAAACCGTGATGTGGAGATTGCTGACCACTTGGTAGAAGCTCCTAAATCACGCATCGTGGAGCAAATGACCAATGGTGTCTTTGTCCGTATGGCTATCATCGAAGCGGTTTTAGCTGGACGTAAATAATATGTAAAAAAGAAAGGAGAAGTGAGAGAGTCTACAAAAAGGTGGTCTTTTCTCACTTTTCTTTTTGGAGTTTGTAAGGAGAATTTATGGTAAAACGTCTCTTAGTGTTAGAAGATGGGACGGTTTTTGAAGGAACTGGTTTTGGAGCTGATACCTATGTCAGTGGGGAATTGGTCTTAAATTCTGCCATGACGGGTTATCAGGAGTTGATTACCGACCAGTCCTATAAGGGGCAAATATTAGCCTTTACTTTTCCAGTTATCGGTACAACTGGGATAAACCGAGATGATTATGAATCTATTTTTCCTGGGTGTCTAGCAGTGGTAGTGCACCAATTAGTGAGTCATCCCAGTAATTGGCGCAAACAATTATCCTTAGATGCTTACCTGAAGAAACACAATATTCCAGGGATCCAAGGAATCGATACTCGAAAGCTGGCTAAAATTGTTACAGAACATGGAAGTATCAAGGCTACAGTGGTCAATGAGGGGGATGCAATCGAGCATATCTTGGATCAGCTCCGGGCAACTGTCTTGCCTTTTGACCAAGTCCGCCAGGTGTCGAACAAAACCCCCTATGCTGCACCAGGGTTTGGTAAGAGTATCGTCTTGATCGACTTGGGCTTACGGCATTCCGTTTTGCGTCAATTGATTGCACGAGGTTGTAACGTCACGGTCGTTCCTTATTCTATTAAATTGAAGGAATTAAAGGATTTGCAACCGGATGGGATTATTCTATCCAGTGGTCCAGGGAATCCCCATCATATTGATAGTATTTGCCAGGTCATTGCTAAAATTGATCCTCATATACCGATTATGGGAATCGGCTTGGGGGCAGAATTACTGGCTCTTGCCCACGGAGGCAGCCTCAACAACCTAAAAAGGCCTCATCGAGGACTCAACATTCCAGTAAAAGAGGTTGCTACTGGGAAGGTCGAAATTACTAGCCAGAATCACCAGTACAACATTGAACGCGATACTCTTCCTCGTGATTTTCTGATTACCCATGAGGAGCTTCATGATCACTCTATCGAGGCTTTTCGTCACCGCTATCTTCCCTTGATTGGTGTCCTCTATCATATTGAGTCCAGTCCAGGACCAAGAGAAAGTCTCTATTTCTATGATGAATTTATGGATCTGATTGAAAGTAAATTAGACGAAAGAAGGGAGGAGTTATGGTCATGAATCAAGTAACACTTTTGTGTGCAGAATCCTTCAATGATGTCAGTTTGCTTGGAGCACTCACTTCTTGTCCCTTATTAAAAGAACGTGGCTACCAAACAGAAATCCTCTATTGTGGAGATGAGAACGAGATTACCAAAGAAGCTGGAGATGCTGTTTCAGTTATTCGTTTAAAGTTGGATAGTCTAAAAGAAGCCCTTTTAGCGACAAATACAAGAAACTTACTGCTATCTTTTGCGGACAAGCAACTCCTTGGCTTATTATTCCGATTGGAGGAAATTGGCTTTCTTAAGGAGCACAAGATCCGTATTCTAGGAACTTCGCTTCGGCAGTACAGAGCCTTTTACCATCAGGCAGACCAAAAGTCATTTTTACAGGACTTGGGTTATCAAGTTCCTTCCTCTTCCTTGGTTTCGACAGTCAGAGAGGCCATTGAGTTTTCGGAGCAGATTCAATTTCCTATTGTTGTTTGGCCACTTGCCAGCAAGCATGGGCAAGGCCGTCGGATCGCTAATAACTTGGATGATTTATGTGAGGCTGTCGAAAATGGGCTAGAAGTATCGCCACAAGGTCAGTGTTTGTTAGAGTTATCGACAGTTGGTTTCAAGGAGTTGGAATACGTCGTAGTCCGAGATCGACAGGATAATTATTATCTTGCGGGAAATATTGAGAGTGTTGACCCGGTGGGGATCCATTCCAGTGATTCCTATCAAGTCATCCCTAGTCTGACCTTGACGGATACGGAGCACCAGACCTTGCGGGAGGCAGCTTTGTCGATTGTTCGACATCTGAGATTGGTTGGAGCGACCTCCATCAAGTTTGCGCTAGATCCAAAGAGTTACCAATTCTATATTCTTGAGGTCAATCCTTTTGCCTCCGATTCCTTTTCGACAATGTCCATGGCCTTAGGTTATTCACTTTATCATCAAGCTTTGTGCCTCAAGTTGGGGGATCATCTCTTAGACCTGCCCCATCCAACAATGAAGGGATTAACAGCCTTGTTTGAACCGAGTCTTGACCGAATTTTGTTTAAACTCCCTGTCTTTCCAATAGAGAAAATTTCAAGGGTCCTCAATACTCAGATTAAATCAATCGGTGCTCTCTATGGGTTTGGGACTAGTCTAGAAGAAGCCTATCAGCAAGCTGTTGACAATTTTGGTTTGGACCAATGGCCTAAGAATATTCTAAAGGATGTTTCGGACGATGAATTGATTCAACGGATTGCTAAACGGATGCCCTACAGATTTTCATCTATTTTAGAAGCTCTACATAGAGGATTTGAAATGGAGGAAGTTTGTGACTTGAGTCGTATGGATCCTTTCTATCTCCAGTTTTTATATAATCTTTACTTGTATGAGCGACAAGAGAAGGAGCAACTATGTCCTGAGCTAAAATTACGTCCTTTGGATTTAACAGCTGGATTCGGTCAAGTTGGCGAAAGGGTTTCTTACTATACTTCTATCTGTGGCGAGAATGAGGCACCAGATTGGAGTCAATGGAGCTTATTGGTTGATCGAATCGCTCCAGAAGATTCGAGCCAGATTCTTAGACTGATAGATCGCTTGAAGCAGGAGCATGAAAAGGGAAGAAAAGTAGCCCTTCTGACACATCGTCCTTTTGCAGGACATGCAGCAGATACTTGCTTGCGAATCCCTCTTTCAATTTATGAGACTTACCAAGACCAGATTAACAGCCAGTTTAGTCAGGTAGTATATCTAGATGAATAGAAAAAGAGCTTCGGTCAAAATAACCGAAGCTTTTTTAGGATAAAAACAAACTGTTTATTATATAAAATAGTTAGCTGACTATTTAAAAACATGAGCTCATTTTTTGATACAGTTAAGTAGTTCTAAAACTTTCCGCAGTGAGAAAAGTGCCTGAAACAATTTTGTTTCAGGCACTCGGGAGTTTTGAGACCTTAGGCTCAAAACTAAGTCATGGAACTTCTTGGAAGTTCGCTGACGTCCGTACTCACCTAAGGAAAGTTTCCAAGTAGATTAAATATTTTATCTGAAATTCTTTGGTTATTTTAACAGAAGAAATTTTAAAAACAAAACACTGGATTAGGAATGGCTAACAATTCCGATGATGGTATCCACTGCACGTTCCATGGTTTGAAGGCTGACATATTCAAAGCGACCATGCATATTTTCGCCACCAGCGAAAAGGTTTGGAGTTGGAATTCCCATGAAGGAAATCTTAGAACCGTCTGTACCACCGCGAATAGGTTCAATGATCGGCGTAATGCCCAAATCTTCCATGACTTCCTTAGCCAAGTTGACTGGTGTCATGTCTTTCTCGATGACTTGTTTCATGTTGTAGTACTGGTCTTTAAGGGTCAAGAGAACACGTTCGGCACCAAGTTCTTGGTTCATCTTGCTTGCGATGTCTTCCATCATGGCTTTACGGGCTTCAAAGTTCTCAGTCTCGAAGTCTCGGATAATGTAGCTAGCATGCGCCTCCTCAACAGTCCCATCGATATTCATCAAATGGAAAAAGCCTTGGTAGCCATCTGTTTTTTCAGGGCGGTCTTCTTCAGGGAGTTGATTGTGGAAGTCAATGGCTAACTGGAGAGCATTGACCATTTGGTTTTTAGCAGTACCTGGGTGCACATTGCGCCCTTTAAAGGTGATTTCAGCTCCTGCAGCAGAGAAGGTTTCGTATTGCAATTCACCAAGAGGACCACCGTCCACTGTATAGGCGAAGTCTACATTGAAATCTTCTGCATCAAACTTATCTGCTCCGACTCCGATTTCTTCATCTGGTCCAAAGCCAACTCGGATTTCGCAGTGTTTGATTTCTGGATGAGCAGTCAAGTACTCGATGGCTGTCATAATCTCAGCAATCCCAGATTTGTCATCTGCACCAAGAAGGGTCGTACCGTCAGTAGTGATCAAGGTTTGACCTTTGTAGTTATGGAGGTTAGCAAAGTCGGCTGGATCAAGTGAATAACCAGAATCACCGAGAGCAATAGTGCCACCATCATAGTTTTCGATGACTTGTGGGCTGATATTCTCAGCATTGAAGTCAGCTGTATCCATATGAGAGATAAAGCCAATCTTTCGGGTAAGACTTGGATCGTTTGCTGGCAGCGTTCCAATGGCAAAACCGTTTGGAAGATAATAAACATTTTGCAGTCCAACTCGTTCCATTTCAGGAAGCAGTACATTCTTTGCAAACTCTACTTGAGAAGCTGTACTAGGAGTTGTTGTTGAAGTCTCATCAGAGCGAGTGTTGACTTTGACATAGGTTAAAAAACGTTCTAATAATGTTGGGTATTTCATTTGTTTTTCCTTTTCTAGTTCTGTGCTTGTAAAACATAGCGCTTGATAGCAGTAGCGACACCGTCTTCTTCGTTAGAAGTAGTAGTGAAATCAGCCAAAGCTTTAATAGGAGCTGGAGCATTGCCCATAGCAACTCCAAGACCCGCGTACTCAATCATTTCAATATCGTTGTTCTCATCCCCGATAGCCATGACTTCTTGCCTTGGTATTCCCAAGTATTCAGCCAGAGCCTTTAAGCCGGTCGCTTTATTTACTCCCTTGGGAAGGATTTCGAATAGAATCGGTTGTGAGCGAATGGTGTGGAAGCGCTGGGCTAATACTTCTTCATAGGTCTCTTGAAAGACATCAATCTGCTCTTTCTGATCGATAAACATCCCTTGGAAAATCGGTTGTGCCTCAAGAATTTCTTCTAGGCCAAGTGACACGGGGACTGCAGAAACGATGCTAGCATCCATTTTAGCTATTTCAGAAGGTTCCTTATCCAAAATGATATAACGATTTAAATCGAATAAACTTAATTGAGGATGAATCTCCTGCGTCAACTGATCGAGATAAACCAAATCATCTTCAGATAAGGCATCATAACTGATGACGGACCAATCTGATGATTTAACAGTTGTACAACCATTATTAATCACAGAGTAGGAGTGATTACTTTTGAAGCCAATTTCTTCAAAAATTGGACGAACACCAGAGAGAGGGCGACCTGTACAGATGACGACGTGTACACCAGCAGCTTCAGCATCCAAAAGAGCCTGCTTATTAGCAGGACTAATGGTTTTGTCTGGTGATAAAAGGGTCCCATCTAAATCAATAGCAACTAATCGAGTCATAGCTCATCCTCCTTAGCTGGTAGAAAGCTAGCAATGACTTTTCCGATGACTCTCGGTTCCTCTTCTAAAGGAATAATCTTATCACTATACTTTTTATTGAGGGAAACGAGACGAATCCCTTGGGCTTCACGAAAGACACGCTTGATCAAGGTCTGCCCATCGTACTCAATAGCATAGATAGCACCAGCAGTATCGTAGAAAGTTTGCTTGATTAGGGCAACAGATCCCTTTGGATATTTAGGTTCCAGCGAGTCTGTATGAATCCAAAGTGCTAGATCATAAGCTAGTTTTTGATCAAACCAAACCAAATCTCCCTTAGAAGCACTTTGACTTGCAGCATAACTATCGAAGACCGTATATGGTGTGTATTTCTTCTCGATACGTTTCCGTTCGGCCTGCAAAACCAACAAGCGATTGGCTTCCTCTAAGAGTGAATCTTGAAAATCCTCATCCAGTTGCTTATAGATAAACTCAATCTTAGAATCCTCCAAGCTATCTGGTTGTCCATAACGAGGATCTAAATCAGAAATGGGGATTTCAAAGAAGCTAGCAATCTTTTCTAAGTTCTCACTAACTGGGAGAGAAGTCCCTTTTACATAGCCAGTCAAAGTACTAGCTGGAATACCAGTTGTACGAGATAAATCGACCTGTTTCTTATTTTGAACCTTTAATAGTTCTCTTATTTTTTCGGAAATAATGCGCAAAGCCTCTTTATCTTGTGGGCTTGCTTTTCCACGTCCTCTTGCCAAGAGCTTCACCTCCTTTTTACATTACAACTCATTATAGCGAATTAAATCGAAAAAGTAAATAGAAATCCTTTATTCTTCATTAATTATTTTTATTCGAATTAAATAGAAATACAAAATATTCTATTAATATATTGTAAAACTTGATATTTTTAGGTATAAGGTCTAAAATAAAGAAAAAGACTTCATGGAGGTAGAAGTATGATTCGGACCGTTCAAATTAAAGATGCAGGTCAAATTCGTGATTTGTGCCACCAGGCATTGGGGTATGATTCGACCCTTGAGAAAGTAACAGCTCAGATCGATAAATTCAATCAGCCAGATTCGGGTCACTTTTGCTTTGTTTACGAAGAGGACCAAACTGGAAATATTTTAGGCTATGTCGAAGCAGAAGCCTATGAGAGTATATATAGCGATCCAGGTTTAAATGTTTTAGGACTTGCTGTTTTCCCATCTGCTCAAGGACGTGGGATTGGTCGGCAATTGATGGAGCGAGTTGAAACTCTTGCTCGAACTCATAACTATTCCTTTATTCGTTTGAGTTCTGCCTCTCATCGTAAAGAAGCTCATGTTTTTTATGAACATTTAGGTTATGAAGGAAATAAAACACAGAAGCGATTTTTGAAAATAATGGATTAAGATAGGCAAAGGCCTATCTTTTTTGTTATAATATACTGAAGAGTTTTATAAGGATGAAAAAATGAATTTAGAAGAATTAAAGAAACGACAAGAGAAGATTCGGAACTTCTCCATTATCGCCCATATTGACCACGGAAAGTCAACCTTGGCGGACCGAATCTTAGAAAAAACTGAGACCGTTTCTAGTCGGGAAATGCAAGCCCAGCTTTTGGATAGCATGGACCTAGAACGGGAACGTGGGATTACCATCAAGCTTAATGCCATCGAGTTGAATTACACGGCTAAAGATGGGGAAACCTATATCTTCCACTTGATTGACACACCGGGACACGTGGACTTTACTTATGAGGTTTCTCGTTCGCTGGCTGCCTGTGAGGGAGCCATTCTTGTAGTGGATGCGGCTCAAGGGATTGAAGCCCAGACTTTAGCCAATGTTTACTTGGCGCTGGATAATGATTTGGAAATTCTTCCAGTCATTAACAAAATCGACTTGCCAGCTGCAGATCCAGAACGGGTACGAACAGAAGTAGAAGACGTCATTGGTCTGGATGCCAGTGAGGCAGTCCTAGCTTCAGCCAAGGCTGGTATCGGAATTGAAGAGATTTTGGAACAAATCGTCGAGAAAGTTCCAGCTCCTACTGGGGATGTTGCTGCTCCATTGCAAGCCTTGATCTTTGACTCAGTATACGACCCATATCGTGGAGTTATCCTTCAAGTTCGGGTGGTTAATGGTATGGTGAAGCCTGGCGACACCATCCAGTTGATGAGCAATAGCAAGACCTTTGATGTGACAGAGGTAGGGATTTTTACTCCTAAAGCGGTTGGTCGTGATTTCCTTGCGACAGGAGATGTTGGTTATATTGCAGCATCTATCAAGACTGTTGCGGACACTCGTGTCGGTGATACTGTGACTTTGGCGTCCAATCCTGCTAGCGAGCCCCTTCATGGTTACAAGCAAATGAACCCAATGGTCTTTGCCGGTCTTTACCCAATCGAATCAAACAAATACAACGATCTTCGGGAAGCCTTGGAAAAATTGCAATTAAATGACGCTAGTCTTCAATTTGAGCCTGAAACATCTCAAGCCCTTGGTTTTGGTTTCCGTTGTGGTTTCTTGGGTCTCCTTCATATGGACGTTATCCAGGAACGCTTGGAGCGCGAGTTCAATATTGACTTGATCATGACAGCGCCGTCTGTAATCTATAAGGTCAATTTGACAGACGGAGAAGTGCTAGATGTGTCCAACCCATCTGAGTTCCCAGATCCAACCAAGATCGCTTCGATCGAAGAACCTTATGTCAAAGCGCAAATCATGGTGCCGCAAGAGTTTGTCGGAGCTGTCATGGAATTGGCTCAACGCAAACGTGGGGACTTTGTGACCATGGACTATATCGATGAAAATCGGGTTAATGTCATCTATCAAATCCCACTGGCGGAAATTGTCTTTGATTTCTTTGATAAATTGAAATCCTCTACTCGTGGCTATGCAAGCTTTGACTATGAGTTGTCTGAATACCGTCCTTCTAAATTGGTTAAAATGGATATCCTTCTTAATGGGGATACCGTCGATGCTCTCAGCTTTATCGTTCACAAGGACTTTGCCTATGAACGTGGTAAATTAATCGTTGAGAAGCTCAAGAAGATTATCCCTCGGCAACAGTTTGAAGTGCCTATCCAAGCAGCCATCGGTCATAAGATCGTTGCACGTACAGATATCAAGGCCCTTCGTAAGAACGTCTTGGCCAAGTGTTATGGTGGGGACGTCTCACGGAAACGTAAGCTTCTTGAAAAACAAAAAGCTGGTAAGAAACGGATGAAAGCTATCGGTTCGGTAGAAGTACCGCAGGAAGCCTTCTTGTCAGTTCTGTCAATGGATGAGGAGTAAGATTCTCTC
Organism: Streptococcus sp. DFI.7.26; assembly: GCF_022240605.1. Taxonomy (NCBI): domain Bacteria; kingdom Bacillati; phylum Bacillota; class Bacilli; order Lactobacillales; family Streptococcaceae; genus Streptococcus; species Streptococcus sp. DFI.7.26. Next base: position 106,994 of record NZ_JAKOGN010000003.1, read on the forward strand.
TGAAATATTCGAACAAATCAAACGTCCCGATAGGGGCGTTTTTTCTTTCGGACTAGACAAATAGCGCTTTCAAATCTTCATTGAACGTGATAAACTAGAGGTATCAAAATCCATCACAAAGGAGAGGAAAGATGAAAAATAAGTTCCTACTAGCGACTGTCTCGGTCTTATCAGCTGTTGCCCTTGTAGCTTGTAGCACACCTAAAAAAGAGTCTAGAAAACCATTGTCATCTGAATCTAGTTCCACTGAGGTGGTAAAAAAGAGCAAAAAATCCTCTAGTAAAAAGACTTCTAGCAAGGTGGAGTCAAAATCATCGGATGATACTAAGAGTTCTGTCGAAACCAAGCGGGTTGGTTCTGCAGATTATGGTTATATCGATATCCCAAGCAAGTGGATTAAATTTACAGATATAGATGGTGGAGATAGCATTCAATTTACGGATGGAAGTGCCTACAACATCGTTACCATGAACGGGTATACTAAAGAGAAAGCAAATGTCGGTGAAGGGGAAGTCTTCAACGCAGAGTTGATTGCGAACCGAATTGCTTACTATTGGAATGACAATAAAGAAGTAGAGAAAATGTGGGGAGCGAAGACCACTGTCTCAGGAAATGAAGCCTTGCAGCTGAATATTATCCTTAAATCTGGACAGTACCTCATTACTTGGGTCTTCCAAAAGGATGATAAGGTATACTTGATGTCTTTTGAAGGGGATCCAAAGACCTTGGCTCAATTCATTCCTTACATTGAGGAAACTTGGAGTTTGGATGAGAAAGGTCCAAAAGCCTAAGTTCTTATGAAGAATAAGCCAATATGTCCAAGCTCAAAAGCGTCTGATAAAAGTCATGAGGCGATGGAAAAGTAGCTACTATGGGAAATTGATTTCTTTTAATCGAAGATCTTGAGGGTAGGATAGAATGAGTGGTGTCTTCCATTTGTTTTAACCTGCTCTTTTTTGTTGAGTATGGTATAATGCTTTTATCCATTTAGCAATTAGAAAGTAGTTTATGTCTCAAGAAATTGATTTAGAAAAATACCATCAGTTAGCGCTCCAGAAACAAAAGGAGCACCGCAAGGTATTGGCGAATCTGAAAAAGAAGCCTCCTAAAAATCTAGATAAAATAGCCCAAGAGATTCACGATGAAGTCTTTCAAGAAATTGATTGTACAGCCTGTGCCAACTGCTGTAAGACCCTAGGACCCGATTTTAAAGAAGCAGATATCACGCGCATCGCCAAGTATTTCAAGATGAAGCTTCCAGCTTTTGAGGCGGAATTTCTTCAAGTCGATGAAGATGGGGATAAGGTTTTTAAATCCATGCCTTGCCCTTTCTTGGGTGGTGATAATCTCTGTTCCATCTACGATGTGCGTCCCAAGGCTTGCCGAGAATTTCCTCATACAGACCGCAAGAAAATCTACCAGATCAACCATCTGACTATCAAGAATACCCTCACTTGCCCAGCAGCTTATTTATTTGTAGAAAAATTGAAGGATCGTTTTTAATGACATATACATTTTTACTTTTTGACCTAGATCATACCTTATTGGACTTTGATACAGCAGAGGAAGTAGCCTTAACGCAATTTCTCCAAGATCAGGGGGTTCAAGATATCCAAGCCTTTAAGGATTACTACAAACCCATGAATCAGGGGCTCTGGAAGGATTTGGAGCAAAAGAAGATTAGCAAGAAAGACTTGATAAACAGCCGGTTTGCCATCGCCTTTGCTCATTTTGGTAGAGAGGTAGATGGTGAAGAGATGGCTCTCCGTTATCAGGACTACATTAGTCAACAGGGACAGACTTTCCCAGGAGCAGAAGACTTGTTAGCTAAGCTAGTAGAAAGAGGTTACCAGCTCTATGGTGCTACCAATGGCGTTACTGCGATTCAGCAAGGGCGCTTAAAGCAATCATCCATTACCCCTTATTTCAAAGAAATCTTTATTTCTGAACAATTAGGAACTCAAAAACCGGAAGTGGCCTTTTACGAAAAGATCAGTAACTTAATCCCAGGATTTGCCAAGGAACAAGCTCTCATGATTGGGGATTCTTTGACGGCGGACATCGCTGGAGGAAATGCTGCGGGGATTGATACTGTCTGGTACAATCCGGATCACAAAGAAAATACCAGTCCAGCAGTTCCGACCTATGTTGTTTCTGACTATCAAGAGTTACTGGCTATCCTTAAGTAAAGATTTATTTCAAACTAGCTCTCGGGCTAGTTTTTTGGTATCATAAAATGCATGAATATATTTAAGACAATACCATTCAACATTAAAAAATGGTTTCTCTATCTGCTTCTTGCATTCTTCATAGCGGTCACACTCCTGACTTGTTTTTTCTTCTTTCTTATCGATCAAGAAGAAAAGAAAATCCAAGAGCAAATTTCTGGCTTTTATCAGGAAGCGGGATTTAAAGGAGACCTACATTTTAAAGAAGCTGAATTCCATGGTCTGTCGATCAAATATGCCTATAGCTATCAAGAAAGAGTTGAGGGTAAGACGGTTCAGTTTGATTTTCTTTATGCAAGCCTCCTATCCAAAGAAGAAATTGGGAAAAATTATGACACGGCTGAAGAACTGGCTCAACATTACAACAGTTGGTTAGTAGCTCCGTTCTTCGAAAGAGCCTTTACGGAATCTCAAGGATTTAAACAATTAAAGCAAGAGATAAAAGAGCGATTCCATCAACAGGGCCTCGAGGTAAGCGAGGTTCGTCTTCAGTTACCAATCCAAAATCCCGATTTTGAAGATCAGTTAGCAAGAGACTTACTGGCTGCTGAAAAAGCTGGAGAAACAGATCTTCGAGGGATTCTGACCTTGGATTATGATACCTACCGCCAAATTAAGGGATTTTCCTTTACCATTACAGTGACTTCCCTCGCCAAAGAATTTGAAGGGAAGCACTTGGATGTATCTGGTCTTCCCCCTGGGAACTATGTGATTGAATCGGGTTCCAAAAATGAAGGATCTTATTACTTTGAGATCGATTAAAAAATTTTAAATAGTGTCAAGTTTTTTTCTTGACAGGTCTATGAAATGTGTTATAATAGATCATGTGCTAAATAGCTTGTCTATTTCACCGAAAATTAAAATATAGAAAAGAGACTTATAAAAATGGCAGTTAAAATTCGTTTGACTCGTATGGGTTCTAAGAAAAAACCTTACTACCGTATCAACGTAGCAGATTCACGTTCACCACGTGATGGTCGTTTCATCGAAACAGTTGGAACTTACAATCCACTTGTTGAAGAAAACCAAGTAACTTTGAAAGAAGACCGCGTTCTTGCATGGTTGGCTGATGGAGCTCAACCTTCAGATACAGTTCGTAACATCCTTTCAAAAGAAGGTGTCTTGAAGAAATTCCACGATTCTAAATTCTCAAAATAATCATAAAGTAGGTTGATGTATGGATACGATTGAAAATCTTATTATTGCAATTGTGAAACCCTTGATTTCACAACCGGATGCCTTAACCATCAAGATCGAAGATACTCCTGAATTCTTGGAGTACCACCTTGACCTTGATCCTAGCGATGTTGGTCGAGTGATCGGTCGGAAAGGTCGCACCATTTCTGCGATAAGAACGATTGTCTACTCTGTCCCAACTGAAGATAAAAAAGTAAGAATCGTTATTGACGAAAAATAAGAAAAGCGGGACAAGGTCTCGCTTTTTTTTGCAAGGAGAAGGAATGAGAGATTTAACAGTTAGACAACTAGAGGAATATTTACTTGATCATTACCAACAATCTAGAACAGAAGAAGGACTTTTTATCAAACTAGTAGAAGAAGTTGGAGAAGTCGCTGAGGTTTTAAATGGACGTTCAGGTAGAAAAGAGGGTGTCCAAGATTCAAACGAGGAATTGGCAAAGGAGTTGGCAGATATCATTCACTACACAGTGGCAATTGCAGCTATCAACCATATCGACCTAACGAAGACCATTTTTGAAAAAGACAAAAAGGCAGCCATCAAGTATCAGCATGAACAAGATTTGGAAGGTTTTTTAGCAAAAAAGAGCATTTGAGAAAATCTTTTGAACGTGATAAAATAAAACCTAAGAATGTTAAGTGAATTGTTGTTTAGAAAGAGTTATTTTGATATGAACCGATTTGAAGTAACTACAAAGATTGGTTGTCTCTCTGTTACTTATAAAAAGAGAAATAAAGTACTAGTTTGTTTAAATGGTGCTGGTTTGATACCAACTTATGAAAATTTCCTACCAATACTTGAAAAACTTCCTTCCTCAATAGGTTACTTAACGATTGATTTTCCGAATACAGGTAGGAGTCCGATTCATAGTCAAACAGGATTTAATTTGGATAATCTTGTTGAAGCGGTATTCGAAATCCTGAAAGGGTTGGAAATTTCTGATTATATACTTTGTGTTCATAGTTTAAGTGGTGTTTTGGCTTTAAAGTTAATGAGTAAACCAATTAAGTGTCAAGCTTTGATAGCAATTGAACCAACAACAAAAAATATAATGTTTGCTGATTTTTCAAAAAATCCTTATCCAGAAATGGAAGAGCAAATGAGGATGATTGAAGAATGTGGTCCGGAAAATTATTTTAAGGGACTAACTCAAGCAACATTTGAACCTGAAACTGATAGACTGATTTGGGAATTGATGGAAGAAAAGGGCTTAGAATTGGAAAAGCAAGTTCCTGGATTTCAGATATCTGTAACTATTACCGCTGAAGATTTTGATAGCTTGTCCTTAGCAGATGATATTCCTGTTTTCGTATTTTGTCAGGCGTACAGAGAAAAAGAGTATAGAGATTCAGAATATTGGAATTCTAATACAAAACTCATTCTAGGTGGAAACCACCACTATCTACAGTGGTCAGAATCGGAAAAAATTGCAGCTCTTATTAGAGAACTGTAGAGATAAATTAATTAAAAGAGGAATGTAAAGAATAAAATGAATTATTTTAACGTTGGGAAAATTGTCAATACCCAAGGCTTGCAAGGAGAGATGCGGGTCTTGTCTGTGACAGACTTTGCGGATGAGCGCTTTAAAAAAGGAGCGGAGTTGGCTCTCTTCGATGAGAAGGATCAGTTTGTCCAAACAGTGACCATTGCCAGTCACCGTAAGCACAAGAACTTTGATATCATCAAGTTTAAGGATATGTACCATATCAATGCCATCGAAAAGTTCAAGGGTTTTAGCCTCAAGGTTGCCGAGGAAGACTTGACGGATTTGGAGGATGGTGAATTTTACTACCACGAGATCATTGGCCTTGATGTTTATGAAAATGACCAGCTCATCGGTCAGATCAAGGAAATCCTGCAACCGGGTGCCAATGATGTCTGGGTGGTCAAACGCAAAGGTAAACGAGACCTTCTCTTGCCTTATATCCCACCAGTGGTCCTCAATATTGATATCCCAGGAAACCGGGTGGATGTAGATATCTTGGAAGGGTTAGACGATGAAGATTGATATTTTAACCCTCTTTCCAGAGATGTTTTCACCCCTGGAGCACTCTATCGTCGGAAAGGCTCGTGAAAAAGGTCTATTAGAGATCAACTACCATAATTTCCGTGAAAATGCAGAGAAGGCGCGGCATGTGGATGATGAACCCTATGGTGGCGGGCAAGGCATGCTCTTGCGAGCTCAGCCGATTTTCGATGCCTTTGATGCCATTGAGAAAAAGAATCCGCGCGTGATCTTACTGGACCCTGCTGGTCGGACCTTTGACCAAGCCTATGCAGAAGAGTTAGCTCAGGAAGAAGAATTGATCTTTATCTGTGGTCACTATGAAGGCTACGACGAGCGGATCAAGACCTTGGTAACAGATGAGATTTCTCTGGGAGATTATGTTCTGACGGGCGGTGAACTAGCAGCCATGACCATGATTGATGCGACAGTCCGCTTGATTCCAGAGGTGATCGGAAAAGAATCCAGCCACCAGGATGATAGTTTCTCGTCTGGTCTCTTAGAGTATCCTCAATACACACGACCTTATGAATACCGAGGGATGACGGTTCCAGATGTCCTCATGAGTGGTCACCATGAAAATATCCGTCAATGGCGTCTTTACCAGAGTTTGAAAAAGACCTTGGAGCGTCGCCCTGATCTGCTAGAAAACTATGAATTGACAGCAGAAGAAGAGAAGATGTTGGAGCAAATTAAACAAGAAGACTAACAGCGACAGCTGTTTTTCTTTTGCTCTAAAATTAGAAAAAATCTTTCCCATCCTACTAGTTATTGGTAACAAAATGTGGTATTCTTATGAAGAGAGAAGAGAAATGAAAAAGTTTTGGTGGGGATTGCAATGGGTAAAAAAATAGGAAAATCAGTCTTTACAACGGGTGTCGCTGCGACAACCCTCTTTTCAGGTTTGGCTGGACATAAGACGCAAGCGGAGGAGATCACTCAGAAGGATGCTGGGGATCAGCAGTCGACGGATATGACTGGAATGGATTCAAGTTTTATGGATATGGATATCTTAAATGAACAGTTAGCAAAAGCTGAAAAAAGAGTAGAAGACCAACGTTTGCTCTTGAATCAGGCTCAATCTGAATACAATGTAGCCAAGTCTGGTCTTGAAGCTGCTGAAGCGAACTTACAGAATACTGAAACAAGGATTCAAAACTCCAATCAAAGCACTATTGGCAAAACTGAAAATGAAGTTGCGGTTGGTGAAGCAGTTGTTACTTTAGAAGAAGACAAGGTACGCCAAGCAACAGAAGCCGATTGCCAAGTCCGTTCTGCCATCAAGAATCAAGAGAATAAAATCGCTGCCCAACAATTACTTGTAGATATTGCAGGTAATGAATTGAGAAAAGCCAAACAACCCATCCAGAACGATGAGACAGTATTAGCCAACGCACAGCAAAAAGAGGGGCAGGCGCAAAATGAAGTAAAACTAGCTCAAGCATTAGTGGTTCAACTGACAGAAACTGATGCCAAAGTGCCTCAGGTCTTAAAGCAGATTTCTAGTGAGATCGCGGGAGTACAGGAGAAAGTTGAGAAATTAACTCATCAAATCTCCCAAAAAGAAGTGGAGTTAGAACAGGTCCGTGAAGCGGCAATGCTAAGTCCCATCAATCTTCAACAGGCAAGCTATGAGGGTTTGCTTCAAGAGTGGGCCAAGGCGGGTGACCAAGGCGCTGTCGATGCCTTGTCTCTTTATAGCCGTAGGAGTGAAGAGGAGCAGCTGGCAGGTGGAAAGGTCACTAGATTAGATAACGTCTTAAAAGCGTTAGAAATCGTAGATACGATTAATCAGTACCGTCGCCAGGCTGGTTTAGAGGAGCTCTTGGTAGATCCTTATCAATTGCCTGCTAGTCAACTTCAAACAGAGTATTATGTTAACCATCGAAAAGGCTTGTCCAGTTACCAAGAGAATGAGAATGTTGCCTGGGGCTATCGACCTAGAGAAGCGGTTGCCTTCTGGTATAGTGAAAAAGACCACTATCGTCAATTAGCCAAGCAATTCAATTTACCGACGGATGAAAGTCAGCTAGATCCTAGTCAGATCTTCAGAAAAGTGGGACCGGAGCTATTTGCTAAGGTTGGCCACTATATCCACATGATGGGGAATCAATACAAGGCTATTTCAGTTGCCTATGCTCCAGATTTAGAAGTATCTCAAGCAGCTTTCTTTGAAGAAGGAAGTCCGCTTTATACCAGCGAAGAACTGACCAAGTGGATGAGAAAAGTTGCCAATGCAAGGACGACAAAAGCGGATGTGAAGGCTGTAAAAAATACATTGGAGAGCCTAAAGGTCGAAAAGATTAACCAAGAATCCCGCATCAATATCCTTTCTGGGCATTTATTCGATGTCAAGAATTCTCTTGCAAGTCATGAGCAACTATTGGCACGTGCACAACGTAACTTAGCTTCTGCGATGAAGAAATGGCAGGCTGCGTCGATAGAAGTCAAGGAAGCCGAAAACTCACTGGCAGTATCACGAGCTCGTATACAAGGTAGTATTAGCCCGAAAGAAGAAGCCTTGAAAAATGTTACTCTGGCATTAGAAGAAGATAAAAAGCAATTAGAAGCTTTACAGAATGCAGCGAAGGAGACTAGATCTAAGCTTGAAGGCGCACATGCTCAACTTCAAATCGCTCAAAAACAATTAACGCAAGCTAAAGGTCATCTTAAACTGTTTACTAATTCATCTGAACTGCTAGTTGATGCCCAAGCCTTGGTGGCTTCCGCAAAAACTGAACTTGAAGAGAAAAAAGTAGAATTTGAAACAGCCTTTGCAAGTTTTATGGCTTATCAAAAAGAAGCTAGTGAGTTCAGGAGTCGGATAGAGAAAATTCAGTCAAATGAGGATGGAAACCAACCTGTAGTAGCAGGAGGGGAAGAAGTTACTGATCAGGCCCAAGTTTCGATACTGGCTTCTACTCAATCAGAAGATCACTTGCAAGACGAAGCTGACCTTGAGAAAGCTACTGGAAAAGACGAACACAAACGTAAAAAAGGATTATCCAAATGGTTGCGAGGGTTTGGGTTTAAAAAAGATGACTAGTTGTTAAAGTGAGAGTGAGACAGAAATCAGTAATTCGTTAGAATTCGATTTCGTCGTCCCACCTCCGCACAGTTGAGTAGGGCTGTAAAAGCTGATGAAATCAGCGTAGTAGAGCCCACTCAACCACTGCGTCTTGCTCGACAATCCAAAGACATTTAAGAGGCTAGGACTTTTGTCCAGCCTCTTTTTCTTGCGTAGGAATTTGAAATTGGAGATTTTTAGTAGGATTTACAGGACTATGATTGATGGTCAAATAGTTTGTTTAAAAGTGAGAGTGATAGAAAAAAATGACAGAAAATGAAAGAAAATGATATTTAGTGCTTGACTTTGAAAGATAAGAGAGTATAATAGTCCTTGTAATCGTTTCCGAAAGGAGGTTCTATGTTAAAATCTGAACGAAAACACATCATTTTAGAAAAGGTTATCAAAGAGCGGATCGTCTCATTGGAAGATTTAGTAAAAGAGCTAAACTCTTCAGAATCAACGATTCGACGCGATTTGGATGAATTAGAAGCTGAGAATAAACTGAGACGGATTCACGGTGGGGCTGAAAGTCTTCATTCCTTGCAGGAAGAAGAAAGTAATAAAGATAAAGCAATCAAAAACGTGCAAGAAAAATCTGCCATTGCAAAAAAAGCAGCAGAATTGATCAAAGATTTTGAAGTTGTCTTTATCGATGCAGGAACCACCAATGAATTATTGGTTCATGAATTGGCCAATCCAACTGTTACAGTTGTGACCAATTCCATTCACCATGCAGCTAGTTTAGTAGAGAGAGACATTCCAACGGTCATCATCGGAGGGATGGTCAAGACGTCGACGGACGCTAGCATCGGAGGAATAGCCTTGAATCAAATCGGCCAGCTGAGCTTCGATCGAGCCTTTATCGGAATGAATGGCGTCGACCTAGAGTCGTACAGTACACCGGATCTTGAAGAAGGGGCTGTCAAACGGGCCATTCTAGAGAATGCAAAGAATACTTACATTCTTCTTGACTCGTCAAAACTTGGTCGGACCTCTTTTGTCAAGGTAGCTCCGGTTAAGAGAGCAACCATCATTACCAATGCTTCGGATACAGAAATCCTTTCTAAATTAAAAGAAAAAACGGAGGTTATAGAGGTTTGATTTATACAGTAACACTGAATCCTGCCATTGACTATATTGTCCGTCTCGATCATGTAGAGACAGGGGCGGTCAACCGGATGGCTTCGGAAGATAAATTCGCCGGTGGTAAGGGAATCAATGTCAGTCGTGTTTTGAAGCGGCTCGATATCGAAAATACAGCGACTGGATTTATCGGAGGTTTCACAGGGCGCTTCATTGAAGACGTACTGACCAGCGAAGCTATTTCTACCAACTTTGTGACAGTGGACCAAGATACACGGATCAATGTCAAGATCAAGGCCGATGAGGAAACCGAGATCAATGGGAACGGCCCAGAAGTGACGGAAGCTCAGTTGCAAGAATTGCTTAGCATCCTGTCAAGCTTAACAGCAGATGATGTAGTAGTATTTGCTGGATCTGCCCCATCTTCACTTGGAAATACCGTTTACAAACAATTGATTGCAGCAACTCGTGCGACAGGTGCGCAAGTGGTTTGCGATTTTGAAGGTCAAACCTTGATTGATTCCTTGGAGTTTAACCCCCAATTGGTCAAACCAAACAACCATGAGTTGGGAGCTATTTTTGGCGTTACCTTGACGGAATTGCCAGAAATTGAACGCTATGCCAAAGAAATCTTGGCCAAAGGAGCGCAAAACGTTATTATATCCATGGCGGGTGATGGTGCTCTTCTGGTAAGTCCAAGTGGTACCTACTTCGCAAAACCCATCAAAGGGCAAGTGAAGAACTCAGTCGGGGCTGGTGATTCCATGGTAGCAGGTTTCACTGGGAAACTCGCAACGACAGGAGATGTCATCGAAGCCTTTAAATGGGGCGTGGCTTGTGGCACAGCGACCACCTTCTCAGATGACTTGGCGACAGCGGACTATATTAAAGAAACTTATGAAAAAGTAGAGGTAGAAAAACTATGAAAATTCAAGACGTTTTAAATAAAAACGTGATGTTGTTTGACCTTCAGGCAACAGATAAAGAGGGCGTGATCAATGAGATGGTCCAATCGCTCGTCGACAATGGTGTGGTGACAGATTTTGACACCTTCAAGGCTGGCATCATGAACCGTGAAGCACAAACTTCAACTGGTTTGGGTGACGGGATAGCTATGCCCCACAGCAAAAACGAAGCTGTCAAAGAAGCAACGGTCTTGTTTGCAAAATCAAACAAGGGTGTGGACTATGCTTCGCTTGATGGCCAACCAACAGATTTGTTCTTCATGATCGCAGCTCCAGAAGGAGCAAACGACACTCACTTGGCAGCCCTTGCTGAATTGTCTAAGTATTTGATGAAACCAGGATTTGCGGACAAACTTCGCCAAGCAAGCACCCCTGATCAAGTCATTGCAGCCTTTGATGCAGAAGAGCAAGAAGCTGCTGTCGAAGAAGCAAAAAAAGCAGAAGCAGTCAAAGAAGCAGCTTCATCTGATAAACCGCTCATTGTTGCCGTTACAGCATGTACAACAGGTATCGCCCACACTTACATGGCAGAAGAAGCCCTCATCAAAAAAGGTGAAGAAATGGGTGTTACAGTACGCGTTGAAACAAACGGTGCATCAGGTGTCGGCAACCGCTTGACAGCTGAAGAAATCGCCAAAGCTGAAGGGGTCATCATTGCTGCAGATAAGGCAGTTGAAACCGCTCGTTTTGATGGCAAAAAATTGATCTCTAAACCAGTCGCAGCTGGTATCCGTCAAACCGAAGAATTGATCCAAACCATCTTGGATGACAAAGCAGAAGTCTTCCACGCTGAAAATGCTGCACAAGCTAGCGCTAGCCAAGAAAAATTGAGCTTAGGTGGAGCTTTCTACAAACACTTGATGAGTGGGGTTTCTCAAATGCTTCCATTCGTTATCGGTGGTGGGATCTTGATCGCCCTTGCCTTCTTGATCGACCAAATTCTTGGGGTGCCTCAAGATCAATTGTCTCAACTTGGCTCATACCATGAATTAGCAGCTCAATTTAAAACAATCGGTGGTGCAGCCTTTGGCTTCATGCTTCCTGTACTTGCAGGTTACATCGGATTCTCAATCGCTGAAAAACCTGGTTTTGTAGCAGGGTTTATCGCAGGATCTATTGCTAGCTCAGGTTCAGCATTTGGCAACATCGCTTTCGGGGCTGCTAAAGGTGAATTACCAGCAGCTGTATCATCTGGTTTCCTTGGCGCTTTGGTTGGTGGTTTCCTTGCAGGTGGAGTGATTCTGGTCCTTCGTAAAGCTCTTGCAGGTCTTCCACGTTCTCTTGATGGTATCCGTTCCATCCTTCTCTTACCATTGCTTGGTGTTGGTTTGACAGGTTTCTTGATGTTCCTCATCAATATTCCAATGGCTGCCATCAATACTGGTCTTAACAACTTCCTTTCAAGCTTATCAGGTAGCTCAGCTGTTCTTCTTGGACTTCTCGTTGGAGGTATGATGGCTGTCGATATGGGTGGACCAGTCAATAAAGCAGCTTATGTCTTCGCTACAGGCACACTTGCTGAATCTGTTGCTTCAGGTGGTTCTATTGTTATGGCAGCCGTTATGGCAGCTGGTATGGTTCCTCCATTGGCAGTATTCGTAGCAACTGTCTTGTTCAAAGATAAATTCACACAAGAAGAACGTGATTCTGGTTTGACAAACATTGTCATGGGTCTTTCCTTCATCACAGAAGGTGCCATTCCTTTCGGTGCAGCTGACCCAGCTCGTGCCATCCCAAGCTTCATCGCAGGTTCAGCATTGACAGGTGCTCTTGTTGGTCTTGCAGGCTTGAAACTTATGGCTCCTCACGGAGGAATCTTCGTGATCGCCCTTACTTCAAATCCACTTCTTTATATCTTGTTCGTATTGATCGGTGCAGTTGTAAGTGGTATCTTGTTCGGATTGCTTCGCAAACCTAAAAACTAAACATGACGAAAAGGCTGGGATTTCCCCAGCCTTTTTTCTTCTCTCTCTGAGAGAAAACAGTGTGAAAAGACATGGTTCTGCAATAGAATCTTGTTTTAATTTATGGTATAATTTTCATAACGCTTATTTTTAGGAGAACAAGTATGGATATCCAACGTGAAAAAGAATTCGTCAGCCAGTATCATTATGATGCTCGTAACTTTGAATGGGAAAAAGAGAATGGAACTCCCGAGACCAAAGTAGACGTCAACTTTCAATTGATTCAACGCGATACAGAGTTAAAGACAACCTCTTTAATCGTTATTTTGACCTATATGATTGTCTTTGATGGTTTTGTCATCAGCGGGACCATTACCCAAATCAACCACATTCACAATCGTTTGGTCAGCGAGCCAAGTGAGTTCAGCAAAGAAGAAGTGGAAGAACTAGCTCGTCCTTGCTTGAATATGCTGAATCGTTTGACCTATGAGGTAACTGAAATCGCCCTTGATTTACCAGGGATTAATTTGGAGTTTTAATGCATGAAATTAGCAGTCATCACAGATTCTTCTGCCTATCTATCAGATGAATCAAGAGGACACGATAATTTATTTGTCCTAGATATTCCAGTTGTCATTGATGGAGTATCTTATGTAGAAGGTAAAAACCTGACAGCAGAAGAGTTCTATCAAAAGATGGAAGCTTCCTCTGAGCTTCCGAAAACGAGTCAACCTAGTATCGCGGAATTAGAAGAACTCTTGTCGCAATTAGAGGCTAAAGGCTATACCCATGTTTTAGGGATTTTCCTTTCTTCTGGTATTTCTGGTTTCTATCAGAATATCCAGTATATGAAAGACGAATTCCCAAATTTTACGATCGCTTTTCCAAATTCTAAGATTACCAGCGCTCCTCTTGGGTGGATGGCTGAAGAAGCTGTTAAATGGGCTGATGAAGGCCGTTCTTTTGATGAAATTCTAGCCAACATCCAGACACAAATCGATGGGACTTCTGCCTACATCATGGTTGATGATCTCAATCACTTGGTCAAAGGGGGGCGTCTTTCCAATGGAGCGGCGATTCTAGGGAATCTCCTCAGCATCAAGCCTATCCTCTATTTTAACGAGGAAGGCGTGATTGAGGTATACGAGAAAGTTCGGACTGAGAAAAAAGCCATCAAACGCTTAGCTGAGATTGTCAAAGGAGGAACTGCGGATAAAGACTATCAGATCATTATCATCCATGGGAATGCACTGGATAAAGCAGAAACGCTTCGCGATATTCTTCATCAAAACGGTTTTGCTGGTGAGATTCCATTTGCGACCTTCGGCAGTGTCATTGGTACGCACTTAGGAAATCACAGTGTTGCTATCAGTTTTGTACCGAAAGTATAAGGAGAAATCATGCCAATTAGAGTAGTGATTGCAGGTTTTAAAGGGAGAATGGGCCAAGCGGCTTGTCACATGGTGTTAGAAGACCCCGAGCTTGAACTAGTTGGCTTGGTTGATCCCCATGCATCTGAAAACGAGCTGGCGGGTGTTCCGGTCTTTCATGACAAAGAAGGGGTTTTGTCGCTGGATGCGGATGTGTGGATTGACTTCACCATCCCTAAAGTGGCGTATGAACATACCCGCTTTGCTTTGGAGCATGGACTAGCGCCTGTGGTTGGGACAACTGGATTTACAACAGAAGAAATCACTGATTTGATTGAATTGTCTCGTGAGAAGAATCTTGGAGGCCTCATCGCGCCAAACTTTGCTATTGGTGCAGTCTTGCTCATGCAATTTGCAGCGCAGGCAGCTAAGTATTTCCCGAATGTAGAGGTTATCGAGTTGCACCATGATAAGAAGAAGGATGCCCCGAGTGGGACTGCTGTGAAGACAGCTGAGCTGATTAGTCAGGTCCGTCAACCACAAGAGCAGGGAGCGCCAGATGAAGAAGAGAGTCTTCCAGGTGCTCGCGGTGCTAACTACCAAGGCATGCACATCCATTCGGTTCGTTTGCCTGGTCTGGTAGCCCATCAAGAAGTGATTTTCGGTAGTCAAGGAGAAGGATTGACCTTACGCCACGATTCCTACGATCGGGTGTCCTTCATGACAGGGGTCAATCTAGGAGTAAAAGAAGTAGTCAAGCGTCATGAGCTTGTCTATGGTTTAGAACATCTATTATGAGATTAAAAAAACTGCCTTCTGAATTTCAGGAGGCTTTGCCAATATTAGAAAAGATTCGAAAAGCTGGATATGAAGCTTATTTTGTCGGGGGCTCTGTACGGGATGCCATTTTAGGTCGTCCTATCCACGATGTAGACATTGCCTCCTCCTCTTACCCGGAAGAGACCAAGGCTATTTTCGAGCGGACCATTGATGTCGGGATTGAACACGGGACGGTCTTAGTTCTTGAGAATCATCAAGAATATGAAATTACCACTTTTCGAACAGAGGATGTCTACGTCGACTTTCGAAGACCTAGTGCGGTTAATTTTGTCCGTTCCTTAGAAGAAGATCTCAAGCGCCGCGATTTTACCGTCAATGCCTTTGCCTTGAGTGAAGAAGGGGAAATCATTGATCTCTTCAATGGACTGGAAGATTTGGAGAATCGGATTCTAAGAGCTGTTGGTGTGGCGACAGAACGCTTCAACGAGGATGCTCTTCGGATTATGCGTGGTTTTCGGTTTCAGGCCAGTCTTGGTTTTGATCTAGAAGAAGCAACCTTTAATGCCATGACAGATTGCGCTCCTTTGTTGGAGAAAATCTCTGTCGAACGAGTCTTTATTGAGTTGGATAAGCTCCTCTTAGCTCCTTTTTGGCGCAAGGGCTTAGAAGGTGTAATTGCTAGCCAAAGCTATCAGTACCTCCCTCTCTTACAAAATAGCCAATCGTCCCTAGAGAAACTGTTCCAGCTGTCCATGGACTATACCTTTACGAGTTCTGAGCAAGCTTGGGCCGCCTTACTCTTGACCTTAGATGAGAATAAGGTATCTGCTTTTTTCAAGAAATGGAAAACCTCTCGTGACTTCGCTAAGAAGGTGGAGCAGTTGGTTGAAATCTACCGGTTGCGTGAAAAGGCTAGTTTAAATCGTCGGGATGTCTATCGCTATGACCGTAGCCTTCTCTTGTCAGCGGAAGTACTACGTCAGGCTCATGGATTGCCCGTAGATTTCCAAGTCATCGAAGAATTGTATGATTCTCTAGCTATCCATGATAAGCACGAAATCGTAGTCAATGGTGGGATGTTGATGAAGGAATACGGCTTAAAACCAGGTCCAGGTCTAGGACAAGTGCTTTCTGCCATCGAATGGGCCATTGTAGATGGCGAATTAGAGAACGACAAACAAGCAATTGGTGATTTTTTGAGCCACTATCTTGAAGCCAAGAAGGGGGAAGCATGAGCGATTTTATTGTTGAAAAACTAACCAAGTCCGTCGGGGATAAGACGGTCTTTAAAGATATTTCTTTTATCATTCATGAGCTGGATCGGATTGGACTAATAGGGGTCAATGGGACAGGGAAAACAACTCTCTTAGATGTTTTGTCTGGTCGTGCAGGCTATGATGGAGATCGTTCCCCTTTTTCTGCAAAGAATGATTATAAGATTGGTTATCTGACCCAAGAACCTCAATTTGATGATAGCAAAACTGTCCTTGATACAGTCTTGTCAGATGATGTGAAGGAACTTCAATTGATTCGTCAGTATGAGTTGTTGACGAGCCAGTACGATGAGAGTCAGCAAGCAAAACTGGAAAAAGTCATGGCGGAGATGGACTCTCTCAATGCTTGGGAAATTGAAAGCCAAGTCAAAACAGTCCTGACCAAATTGGGGATTCATGATTTGTCTGCTAAGGTGGGGAGTTTGTCTGGTGGTCTGCGTCGCCGTGTTCAGCTGGCACAAGTTCTCTTGGGAGACCATGATTTGTTGCTGTTAGATGAGCCGACCAACCATCTGGATATTGATACCATCGAATGGTTGACCAATTTCTTGAAGAACTCTAAAAAAACTGTTCTTTTCATCACCCATGACCGTTATTTCTTGGACAATATTTCAACACGTATTTTCGAATTGGACCGTGCAGGTCTAGTCGAATACCAAGGAAACTACCAGGATTATGTCCGCTTAAAAGCTGAGCAGGACGAACGGGATGCAGCTCTTCTTCACAAGAAGCAACAACTCTATAAACAAGAATTGACCTGGATGCGTCGCCAACCACAGGCGCGTGCTACCAAGCAACAGGCTCGGATCAATCGTTTCCACGACCTCAAAAAGGACCTATCTCATCAGACGACGGAAACTGATCTGGAAATGTCCTTTGAAACCAGTCGTATCGGCAAAAAAGTCATTGAATTTCAAGATGTTGATTTCGCCTATGATCAGGGACCGATTCTGCAGCAGTTTAATCTATTGGTTCAAAACAAAGATCGGATTGGAATTGTGGGAGATAATGGTGTTGGAAAGTCAACCTTGCTCAACCTCATTGCTGGGAAACTTCAACCGACTGCTGGGAAGGTCCTTATCGGAGAAACGGTACGGATTGCCTACTTCTCGCAGCAGATCGAAGGCTTGGATGAAAGTAAGCGAATGATCAACTTTCTGCAGGAAGTAGCGGAAGAAGTCAAGACCAGCGCAGGGTCTACATCAATTGCCGAATTGTTGGAGCAATTTCTCTTCCCTCGTTCGACCCACGGAACCTTGATTGAGAAACTATCTGGTGGTGAGAAGAAACGCTTGTATCTTTTGAAGCTTCTCATTGAAAAACCAAATGTCTTGCTTTTAGACGAGCCGACCAATGATTTGGATATCGCGACCTTGACAGTGTTAGAGAATTTCCTACAAGGGTTCGGCGGTCCGGTCATTACGGTTAGTCACGATCGCTATTTCCTAGACAAGGTTGCTTCTAAGATTCTAGCATTTGAAAATGGTAGCATTCGTGAGTTTTTCGGCAACTATACCGACTATCTAGATGAGAAAAAGTTTGAGCTAGAAGTGGTAGCTGAAAGTAGCAAGCCTGAAAAAGAAAAGGTAGTCAAAGTCCGAGAAGAAAAGAAACGAATGAGCTACCAGGAAAAGCAGGAGTGGGCGACCATTGAAAGTGAGATTGAAGAGATTGAAAACAAGATTGCAACCATCGAGGCTGAGATGAATGAGAATGGTTCTGACTTCGGTAAGTTGGCCAGTCTCCAACGTCAGATGGATGAAGAAAACGAGCGGCTCTTAGCCAAATATGAACGGTATGAGTACTTGAGTGAGTTGGCAGAAAACTAAAGGAGGAAGAATGCATCATATTAGCAAATACAGTCTGTTATTGTCATCATTTTTATTTTGTGGTATTGGTTTTATTCTCTTTGTGAATCCAATCGAAAAAATTGCCACCTTTAGTTGGTTGATTTCTCTGGGCTTTTTCTTGATTTCAGTTTCGCGTTTGTCGCGTTACTACCGTCTACGGACTCAAGCGACCTTGTCGGATCCCTATTTATTTCAAAGCGTGGTCTCGCTAGTCTTTGCAGTCTATCTCTTACTATATGGCTACAAGACCTTGCCGATTGTCTTTCCGATGACACTTGGAATTTGGCTCTTATATAAGTCTGCTTTGAGTTTACGTAAGGCTCACTATCTTTCCAAACGATCTGAAGAATTATCCAAGAAGTTTACTTTTTGGGGGCTTATTCAATTGTTTACAGGATTGTTTCTCATTGTTAGTCCTCTATCTATTAGTATCTTCTTGTTACATATTTTGGGATTGTTCTTTTTCATAATTGGCGTTCAATCCTTGAGACTCTTTTTAAAACTTCATAACGAAGAGTAAAGAAATCTGTCTGTGTTTTTGCAGACAGGTTCTTTTTTTGCAAATGAAATTGAGAGAATTCTTGAAAAATAATTGAAACCCTTTTCACATTTTGGTATACTAGTGTCAAGAGAATAGGAACAAAGGAGTATAAAATGTCCAAAAAAATTATTGGTATTGACTTAGGTGGAACATCTGTCAAATTTGCCATTTTGACGCAAGAAGGAGAGATTCAAGAGAAGTGGTCTATCAAGACCAACATCCTTGACGAAGGAAGCCACATCGTTCCTGATATCATCGCTTCCATTCAACACCACTTGGAGTTGTTAAACTTATCCGCAGAAGATTTTATTGGAATTGGGATGGGATCTCCTGGTGCAGTGGATCGCTTCGAAGGAACTGTCGTTGGAGCATACAACCTCAACTGGAAAACCGTACAGCCGATCAAGAAAGATATTGAGTCTGCCTTGGGAATTCCTTTCTTCATCGATAATGATGCCAACGTAGCTGCCCTTGGGGAACGCTGGAAAGGTGCTGGCGAAAACCAACCAGATGTCGTCTTCATGACACTTGGAACTGGTGTTGGTGGCGGTATCGTTGCGGAAGGAAAACTCTTGCACGGTGCTGGTGGTGTAGCTGGTGAGCTTGGTCATATCACAGTAGACTTCGATCGTCCATTTGATTGTACTTGTGGTAAGAAAGGCTGTTTGGAGACAGTAGCCTCAGCAACCGGGATTGTCAATTTGACCCGTCGCTATGCAGATGAATATGCAGGAGATGCGACCTTGAAACGTCTCATTGATGATGGCGAAGAAGTTACAGCTAAGACTGTCTTTGATCTTGCTAAAGATGGAGATGAGTTGGCCTTGATTGTCTACCGTCATTTCTCTCAATACTTGGGTATTGCTTGTGCCAACATCGCTAGTGTCTTGAACCCAGCCAACATCGTCATTGGTGGTGGTGTATCAGCAGCCGGTCAATTCCTCTTGGATGGGGTTCAAAAGGTCTTTGATGAAAACACCTTCCCACAAGTCCGTACGTCAACCCAATTGGTGCTTGCTAATCTTGGAAATGATGCAGGAGTTATTGGAGCAGCGTCACTCGTCTTACAATAGAATTTATTTGAAAGAGATCCAAATCGAATCATTTGGACCTCTTTTCTTTTATCCTGTGTTATAATGAAGGTATTACAGTATTTAAGGAGAATGAATGACAAAAGCAGATATCCTTTTTAAAGAAAATATTCGAAGAATTATGGAAGAAGGCGTCTGGTCTGAGCAAGCTCGGCCCAAGTACAAGGATGGCACAACTGCCAATTCCAAATACATCACTGGGGCATTTATGGAGTTTGATCTGGCAAAGGGCGAGTTCCCGATTACAACTCTTCGTCCTATCGCCATCAAGTCAGCCATCAAGGAAATGCTCTGGATTTACCAGGACCAGTCCAATAGTCTGGAACTCCTAAATGACAAGTACCAAGTTCATTACTGGAATGACTGGGAAGTAGGAGATACGGGAACAATTGGAGAGCGTTATGGTGCTGTCGTTAAAAAGCACGACATCATCAACAAAATTCTCAAACAGCTAGAAGCCAATCCCTGGAATCGTCGCAATATCATTTCTCTATGGGACTACCAAGCCTTTGAGGAGAGCGAAGGGCTCTTGCCTTGTGCTTTTCAAACCATGTTTGATGTGCGTCGTGTCGATGGGGAAATCTATCTGGATGCAACTTTGACCCAACGTTCAAATGATATGCTAGTGGCGCACCATATCAACGCCATGCAGTATGTAGCCCTTCAGATGATGATCGCCAAACACTTTGGCTGGAAGGTTGGCAAGTTCTTTTACTTTATTAACAACCTCCACATCTATGATAACCAATTCGAACAGGCAGAAGAGTTGCTCCGGCGTGAGCCCTCTGCTTGCCAGCCTCGCTTGGTACTGAACGTGCCAGATGGTACAAATTTCTTCGATATAAAAGCCGAGGATTTTGTACTGGAGGACTATGATCCTGTCAAACCTCAGTTGAAGTTTGATTTAGCTATATAGAGATTATTGTTAGTTGACAAAAATAGGAAGACCGTTTGTTATTTTTTAAATAATGATTCGTACTTCCTATTTTTAAAATTTAATGATTAGTAATATCGTCAAATTTTAAAAAATTGATCAATTTTTGAGACATTGTATTTTGAATAGTTAAATTAATTTGGTAGAATTAATAAGGTTAGGCATTAGCCGTAAAATATAAATATAAGTTTTAAAATTTTTGGAGGAATTTAAGTGAGTAAGGATTTATTCAATGATCGTATTAGCAGATTTTCAATTCGAAAATTGAATGTCGGAGTATGCTCGGTTCTTTTAGGGACGCTAGTGATGGTTGGGACAGCTTCAAGCGTCGCAGCTGATGAAAACGCAGAGAACCAAGTAGGGGTTGCAACGAAAGAAGAAGCAGGCCAACCTGCGATTACAACGGAAGCACCCGTTTCAACAACTAGTGAAGTTTCAACTTCAGCTACAACATACCAAGCTGAAGCTCCTGTAACTGCACCAGAAACAGCCCCAACTACAACAGCTCCTGTTGAAGAAAAGGCTCCACTAGCAACTCCTGCAGTGGCAGAAGGATCAACAAACCCAAGTAACAAAGGGACAGAAGAAACAGCAACTGATAATAAAGAAACAGTTTCTGCAGCTGTAGTAGCACCTGCGCCAGAAACACCAGCTGTTCCAGTAGCAACCTCGGATGTTCGCCGTCGTAGCCGTCGTGCTCTTGGTGACGCCAACGATCCTAACTTGATCGCGGATGATGTTGAAGATGCAACTTCAACTCCAAAAGTTGAAAAACCTGGCTTTACAACAGATCTTGATGCCAAATCTATGACTAGCCAAATCTCTTGGTTGGACTTTGGAGATGTAGCTAACTGGACAGGAGCAAAAACAATCCAAGTCGCTAAAAAGGAAGTTAAACCAAATGAACTAGAAGAGGCCTTAGCTCTTCAAGTTGGGGCAACCTATACCAAGGAAATCATGCCTGGTTATGTAGTTACTGTAAAAGTCAAATCTTTGAAACCATTCCAAGCAACTGAAATCTATAAAAAACGGATGGAAGAACAAGGGGCTACAGAAGCTGAAAAAGCGACCTATGATCCAAATGCAAAAAATGGATATGTAAAGGGTGTTACTTCACCAATTGCTAGGCAATATTTTGCTGATGGCAAAGAAGCCGACGTTATCGCTGATGCCCAAAACCGTTGGACTGAAATCAAACATGAAAACGTTGATACGAAAGCCAAAAAGACTACCATGAGTTCTGCATATAATGGTGGGAATATTGGAATTCAGTTTGAAATCTCTGCAACCTTCCGTGGAAAGAAAGTTAAGCCAGCTATTGTTATGGCTGATGGTGAGTCTGCTAACCCTGGTGAATTTGTTATGTTTACTACCAACGGACAAGGTTGGCAGCACATTGGGGAATGGAAGAAAACTACTAGACCAGCCACCTCTGTTCCTTATGAACCACAAGATACAGAGAATCTTTTTGGTTCTAAACCTAAATATAATAACATTAACCTAAGACAACTTCGTGATAATTCTACTCAAGCTGGACCAGATAAGAAACCAGTAGCATGGAAGTACTTTGGAAATCCTGACCAAGTTACAGGTGGTCTAGGAACCGGTATCTTTGGACCAAACATTTCTGAAGGAAATAGAACAGTTCCACTCGTTATGACACGTGGAGCATCTGAAGTGGGACTTTATATCGCTTCAGCTGGTAAACAGTCAGCAATGCTAGGATTCTTCCCACTTGATGAAGGGGATGCTCCTGAGTCATATGGTAAGGCAGTCCATACCATTGCAACTGTAGACGGTGTTACTGGAGCTAAAGTAAATCAACCGTACATTGGTAACGTGAGCCCAGATATGGATGAGAACACCACTCAAGACTGGTTCGGTGATGATAAGGCAACTACGGCCGATGAAGGAATTAACCAATTGCTTCCAGAGGAACTCAAAGGGACAACCAATGAGATGATCCAAATGGACCGTACCAAACCAGGTAACTACAAGATGTCAATTCAAGCTCATACGGATGGAGCTTCAGAAGCACATATCTATGGTTGGGTAGACTTTAACCAAAATGGTAAATTCGATGAAGATGAACGCTCAAATCTCGCTACAATCACACAAGATGGCACTGTTGAGTTGACCTTTGCAAACAGCAAGACTTACGTCGACCCAAGCGTTAAAGAGTTAGGTGCTCGTGTTCGTATCGCTAAGAAAGCGAACGAGATCGAAAGCCCAACTGGCATGGCCTTCTCAGGTGAAGTAGAAGACTTCAAGACTCAAATCACCCACCCACCAAAAGGAGAATTTAAGGAAACAAGTGGCCCTCAAGGTACGAAACAATCAGCAACTGTTGCCTTTACAGCACGTGGAGAACACAAGTTTGAACGTGATTCTAATGCTGTTATTGATGAAACTGTAGAACCATACATCGTTGACAAAGATGGCAACCGCGCAACCCTTGACGCAGACGGTTACTACGTCGTTCAAGGACAAGGTAAATACAAGATTACTGCTAAGGGCAAAGATGTAGACGTTGAGTTTATCCCAGAAGATAACTTCCTAGGAACAGCTGATGGTATCTCTATCCGTCGTTCAGATAATAATGGCTATGATACTGGTTGGTCAACAAAATTCCCAGACAGCGAGCCTAATGTGAATGGCCAATTAAATACTATGGATGGTCAATATGTTCCTACTGTAACACCGATTGACATTGAAGGGGTTGACAAGACTTCTAAAGATATTCAAGGTGCAACTCAAAAAGAAACACCTACCTTTAATACAACAGCTTCTAACTCAGCTGGTGACAAGATTGCGGTTACTCCAAGTGCAGAATATCCTGCTAAATTGGTAGACCCAGCAACAGGTCGTACTATTGATGAGACATCTGTAACAGTAGCTGGAGAAGGGACATATACTATCAACCCTTCAACAGGTGAAGTAACCTTCACTCCAGAACCAAGCTTTACTGGTACAGCTAAAGGTGTGGATGTTATATTGTCAGCGCCAGTTGGTCGAAACAAAGATGGTAAGATCCAACAGGAGTACATTAAGACTGCTACAGCTAAATACACACCAACGGTTACTCCAATCACAGTGACTCCTACAGACAAGGTTTCTGTGGATGTTCAAAACGTTCCTCAAACACAAACTCCTACATTTGAGTTGAGCAACGACAAGACTGCTGAAATCACAAGCAAGAAATTGGTGGATCCCGCAACTGGTCAACCAACTGATGAAACAACAGTGACAGTAGCAGGTGAAGGTAGCTATACTATCGACCCAACGACTGGAGCAGTAACATTTACGCCAGAAAAAGACTTTGTTGGTACTGCAAAAGGCGTAACTGTTCAGGCAACTGCTACTATTACAAATGCTAATGGTAAGACTGCAACCATTACTTCAGATGCGACCTACACACCAACTGTTGTGCCAGCAGTTCCAACTGCAAACCCTGCAACTTCTAAAGATATCCAAGGTGCAACACAAATAGGGACACCAACCTTTGCAGGAACTACTGTCCAAGTAAATGGTGAAGATAAAGCTATTACCATTAAAGACAATAGCTACACATTGCTAGATAAAGATGGTAACGAAGTTTCAAGCACACCAGCCTTTGCTGAAGATGGTACAACTGAAATTGGTACTTTCTCTATTGATCCAGTAACAGGGCAAGTAACCTTCACACCAACAGACAAATCATACACTGGTAAAGTAACCCCAGCTAAGGTTCAAGCTGAAAGTTCAAACGGTATCAAGGTGGATACAACTTACACACCAGAAATCGTTCCAGTAACCCCAACCGCAACACCAGCAGAAACTATAAATGTTCAAGGTGCGACTCAAAAAGGTAAACCAGAATTTAAAGGTGGTACTGCTGAAATTGATGGTGTTGAAAAGACTGTAGCCATTAACGAAGCTGTTCCGGCTAAATTTGATGATGGAACTACAAGTAAGAAGGTTGAAGGAGTAGGTACTTACACAGTAGCTCCAGATGGAACAGTTACATTTGTACCAGAAAAATCATTTGTTGGTAAAGCACCTGCAGTAACTGTAGTTCGTGAAGACATGAACGGAACAAAAGCTTCTGCAACTTACACGCCAACCGTAACACCTGTGACACCAACAGCGACACCTGCTGAATCAGTAGCCCCTCAAGGTGTAGTTCAAACTGGAACAG